>JBGOVH010000440.1:0-3553 GCA_041478005.1 Terriglobia bacterium
CATTTTACACCTGGCTGGTGGATGACCGCATTGCGGCTTCTGCGCCTATTTGTGGAGGCGTCGGATCAGTGGATGTCTTACTTCGTCGAGGTTCACGTGGCTATCATGGCTTTTATTGGTGGATACCCGACATGTTAACTAAAGGAGACCAGGGGGACTTTGTGGCAGCCATGGCTCCGCGGCCCTTAATGCTTTGGGCGCCGCTGGATGATATCGGCATGCCCAAAGAAGGCGTCGAGCGGTTTCTTCAGGCTGGCGAACCTGCCTATGCGACCGCAAAGGCACGAGACGCTCTTGTGGTGCATCGACCGCCAGGCGAGCACAACTTTACCTTGGAAGCCTTCGAGGCGCTGAGATCCTTTTTTGACAGAGCATTGAAGCAATAGCGATATCTAAAGACCTAAACTTTCGATTGTATTAGGACGAAGTCATTAGACTGTCTTTGTAGCCGTTAAGATTCAAAATGAAAAAGCTCAAAAGCTGTTGGGTGGCTCTCCACTTAATGCTGAGCAGCGTGATTTACACGGGGTACGCCCTACACGCACAAAGCCCTAACGTAAGGCTTTGGGCAGTCGACGACAGTGAGCGCGCAAACCCGATTTCCGGGAAGCTTTTCATTGAAGGGCGCACTGACATTCATACGGATTATCCGGTAGAAGATTTTCGCCTCAAGAACAGTGTTTGGGATTCTGCCAACAAGACGGTAACCCTCAAGGCCGCGAGAAATGAATTCGTGGCATTCCAGCTGATTATCGACGCAGCACAAGGTGTGAACGATGTCGATGTTCATCTGGCCGAATTGAAACACTCCAGCGGCGTCAATCTTCAGGGGAAGTACCTGCAGATTTTCAAGGAGTGGTATGTTCCCGTGCGGCGTCCTTCTACCGGCTACGAGGCCAGTTCGCTTGGACCAGGCTGGTATCCGGACGCATTGCTGCCCAAGCGCCGTTCAGAGTTATCCTCTGGATTTCCATTCTCCATCCCGGACCTGTACAACAATATTCCAGATCAAAAGAACCAAGCTATCTGGTTCGACATCTACATCCCTTTCGAGCGAACTGCCGCTCCTCCAGGCCAATACATCGGTACAGCAGAAGTCTCTTGGAAAGGGGGGAAAAGCATTATCCAGGTCGCGCTTCAAGTCTGGGACTTTGCCCTGCCCCAAGAAAGCCACCTACCTGGCGACATCTGGAATGGATCTATGAAGGAGATGCCTCCGAATGAAGAACTGCTCTATTACCAGCTTGCCAGGCAACATCGTTTCTTGCCCCTGGTTTACGCATATAGGCCCAAACTCAACATCCAGGGAACCAAAGTGCAGATCGACTGGACTGAGTATGATAAGAGGATCTCTCCTTACCTGGATGGCTCGGCTTTTTCCGAAAAGAGAGGTTATTGGGGACCAGGCTATGGTGTGCCGCTAGATCACATCATGTTGCCGTTTGATATCGAGAAACACGGCAACACACTACGCGCCTGGCCCATGGCAATGCCTCCAGAGGGAAGAACTCGGCGATATGAAGCAATCTGGAAGGAAGTAGGTCAGCAGGTGCGCCAGCACCTCGATTGCATCCCCGCATGGCGCAATATTCAAAAGATTGCCTTTCTGGACGGCCTGGATGAGTCTTATTTCGAGGAAGCGTACGAGAAGATGACTTACTACGGAAAGCTCCTCCACGATGCCATGGGACGAGGCTGGTTTAAGTACCGGATCGACGGGAGCTACTCTCGTGAGGCGATGGAAAAAATGTATAGTGAAATTGATCTTTGGGTTTGCCACACCGTTGGGTTTGACCAGCCTACCATTGCTCATTTCAAAGAGAAGGGTGTGGAAAGCTGGTTCTATGGCCCGATGGTTTACGAACAGCGCCGTAACTCCGGATGCGGCTCAAACACTTTTACTGATCTTGATCTAAACATCAACCGAGCCATTGGCTGGATCGGTTGGAAGTATCAGTCCGGATGGGTGGAATGGGAGTTTGATTGGAATGCCTATGCCTCTTGGTACGAGCCGGAAAATTTCAAAGAGCCCCAGCGGATTTATAACGGATCAGGACAACTGATCTATCGTGGCGCTGTCATGGGGTATAAAGAACCCATCGCCAGTATCCGGCTAAAAGCACAACGACGCGGATTACAGGATTATGAATACTTCTGGGTGCTGAGCCAAAAAACTGGCAACCGTCAAGCCTCTGACAAACTGGTTAATCAGGTGATCTACAAGAATCCATTTGGAGAAGCCGCGATACTGGATACCGAGATCTGGAAGAACAACCCAGAAAAGTGGGAACAAGCACGGATTGCTGCAGGGGAAATGATTGCAGGAATTAAGTGAACTGTGCATCTTGATCTTTATTTCATAGGTGTGATCTCAATAGAAGCTTTACTTTGCAACTCAGGAAATATCAGGTGGATTGCTTCAAACTCAGCGTCCTTCGAGTGCGCTGCAGTAAATCCATTTCTCAGGACTCATTCACGAATGTCGCCTGAACTTTAATGGGATTTCAACAACATGAATCCGTTTTAAAGAATGATCGTCACCTCGGTATGGATCAGCCCATTACACGCCGAGATTTCTTGAATGCAACCTTGCTTGGAGCGGGTGCCAGTTTGCTTGAGACCTCGGCCCCGATCCAACTCTTGGCGCAGAGCGATTCCTGGGAGGGGTATGGCGGTGTTGGGGACTATGCAAACTCACATGGCAACACGGAAGACGTGATGCGTATCGCCCATGAGATCCGCGATGGGAGGTACGACCTCCTTCCGTCAGATGTTGTGGAGACTGGAGAGCTCTTTGATCTGGTGATTGTCGGCGGTGGCATGAGTGGGCTCGGAGCCGCCTTCCATTTCCAGAAGTCAAAAAAACCCGGCCAGAATTGTCTCATCATCGAAAATCACCCTATCTTTGGCGGCGAGTCCAAACGCAACGAATTCATTGTCAATGGGCAAAAGCTGATCGGCCCCCAGGGCGCAAACGAATTCGATATTCCTGCCAAGCCCGGTGAGGACGGCTACGAACTATACACGGAACTCGGGATTCCGCGCGATTTTAAGTATGCACCCTGGAATCCCAAATTCAAGCAGCTGGTCTTCGATCGAACCAATTACGGATTCCAATCCTGGGTCGATGAAGCCCCAAGCTTTGGGGTCTTTTTCGACCAGAACACCTTCAGCGTCAAACCACGCTGGGTGCTCGATATGTGGGGAAAGAAACTCGAGGGAACGCCTTATTCAGACAAAATCAGACAGGACTTGCTCACATGGAAATTCAATCCCCGGAAGCCATACGAAGGAGCTGATGTTGAACGCTGGCTGGATTCCATGACCTTCAAGGACTACCTGGAAAAGGTGTTGGAGTTAAGTCCTCAAGTGACTAATTATGTGGACCCGATCCTGGCGGCAGCGGTCGGCTTGGGCTCTGATGTGATCTCTGCTTATACCGCCTATCAGATTTCCTTGCCCGGCTTTCGTGGACTTTCCCGCGAAATTTATTACCCATCGAAATGGAAGGAGACCTCTCCGCTGACCTGGCATTCTTTCCCGGGTGGCAACG
>JBGOVH010000501.1:0-3187 GCA_041478005.1 Terriglobia bacterium
ACTCTGCTGTTCGTGGTTCCAGAATCTACCGCAAAGTAACGCATACGATTGTTTGCCCTTGTCCTGGTTGTCCTAATACGCCCTGCGGATGCGCTGGAAGCCAAACTGTAATAGTTACGGAGGGTGAACCCAGATCCATCTGGGATGCCACGGTGAGCGCTTTCTGTGAGGCGCAGGCATTCTGTTTCACCGTGAAGAACCACGGCTCGCTGCGCTCACCGTGGCTACCAAAAACTTCCCCCCGTAACTGTGGCATCATGCCAAACTTGTTCCCAGCACTGACAAAGTTGAGAGTTTTTGGTAAGGTTATTTTTTGATCAATTAGTCTCGCAGGTTGACCATCGGCACTCAAAAGGAGAACGCAAATTGAATAATACACT
Organism: Terriglobia bacterium; assembly: GCA_041478005.1. Classification (GTDB taxonomy): domain Bacteria; phylum Acidobacteriota; class Terriglobia; order Versatilivoradales; family Versatilivoraceae; genus JBGOVH01. The sequence goes on from JBGOVH010000501.1 coordinate 381, forward strand.
GAACATGGGAAAGGATGAGGAATTGATTTTCCAGGGGATTCTCGATTCGGACGATCCGGCTATTTTCGATCTGAGAACGACCGCCCCGGGCGCAGCAGGCAGTGTTCCCATCACAGCAGAAATGCTACTGAACTCACCCAGCGGCAATCTCTTTGCCTACGCCCAGAATGCTGGCATGGGGTGGAGTCTGGCTGAGCTAAATGGAAAACAATTCTTGATCTTAAGCACACAAGGGGGAATCCGCGCGTCCGATGGCAAACCGGTGGCCCTTGGCTACCATACAGGTCATTGGGAGGTGGGACTGTTGATGCAGGCGGCGGCGGAGGAATTCAGATCTCGAGGTTGTCTCCCTTTCGCAGCGTTTTGCACGGATCCTTGTGACGGCCGCACCCAGGGCACAACCGGGATGATGGATAGTCTTCCGTACCGCAATGATGCAGCCCAGGTTTTCCGCCGGCAGATCCGGTCTTTGCCCACCCGGCATGGGGTTATGGGTGTGGCCACATGCGACAAAGGGCTTCCTGCCATGATGATGGCATTAGCTGCGATGCGTGACTTGCCCTGCATTCTTATTCCAGGTGGAGTGACTCTGCCCCCTGAAGATGGAGAAGATGCCGGGGCAGTGCAGGCGCTGGGAGCTCGTTTTGCTCATGGGGAAATAACCTTGGAGAAAGCTGCTGAGTTGTTATGCACGGCTTGCGCTTCTCCCGGAGGAGGTTGCCAGTTCCTTGGGACAGCCGCCACCTCGCAGGTTGTGGGTGAGGCATTGGGCCTCTCGCTGGTGCATACGGCACTGGCTCCTTCTGGGCAAATGATCTGGCTCGACATGGCCAAGCGATCGGCTCGAGCCTTGATCTTCCTTCAGAACAGAGGGATTCATACGAGTCACATCCTCACTGCGAAATCGATTCGCAACGCCATGTCCGTTCACGCGGCTTTCGGAGGGTCGACCAATCTGTTGCTGCATATCCCGGCCATCGCTCACGCGGCAGGCCTAAAGCGGCCGACTATCCAGGACTGGAATGATGTCAATCGACAGGTGCCGAGGATTGTCGACGTGCTGCCCAATGGGCCGAAGTCTCACCCCACCGTTCGGGTCTTTTTGGCCGGAGGAGTCCCGGAAGTGATGTTGCATCTTCGCCGCCTGGGTTTGCTTCATCTTGATGTTTTGACTGCATCGGGGAAAACGCTCGATGAAATGCTGAATTGGTGGGAACAATCCGAACGGCGGTCCCGCGTTCGAAAAGTGCTTCAGGAACGCGATGGAATCGACGCAGACGATGTCATTATGAGCCCTACAGTCGCTAGAAGCCGAGGACTGACCAGCACAGTGACTTTCCCCAAAGGAAATCTGGCTCCACAGGGATCGGTCATCAAAAGTACGGCGATTGATCCCAGGGTCGTGGATGCTGATGGTGTCTACCGCAAGGTGGGTCTGGCTCGCGTCTTTACCCGCGAAAAGGAGGCTATCGCTGCAATCAAGAGCCATGGACCGGAGCGGATCAAACCTGGCGAAATTCTGGTGCTCATTTGTCGTGGGCCAGCCGGTGCCGGGATGGAGGAAATTTATCAGATCACCTCGTCCCTGAAACATCTTTCCTTCGGTAATCAGATCGCAGTAATCACGGATGCCCGGTTCTCAGGTGTGTCAACCGGCGCTTGCATCGGGCATGTCGGCCCCGAAGCGTTGGCGGGCGGACCCATTGGCAAGTTAATTGAGGGGGATATTGTCCAGATCATTGTCGATCGCAACAAGCTCGAAGGCAGCTTAGACCTGGTAGGGCATGGGGACAAGATCTTTGGGCCGGAAGAAGGCGCCCGCGTGATAGCCGGGCGGTCGCTACGTTCTGACTTGTCTCCGGATCCTTTACTTCCCGATGATACACGCCTCTGGGCGGCCTTACAGAACGCCAGCGGCGGTACCTGGGGAGGGTGTGTTTTCGATGTGGACACTATTATTGAAACCCTGGAAGCCGGGAGAAAGGCACTGGGGCAAGTCTGATGATTACACTAATCCTCCTGTCAGACCCGAAATCAACAGGATTCATAGGATACACAAGATCGAAGCTAGGCTCACTTGTGTTTCCCACCAGGAAGGCTATTCGCAAAAAGGTTTACCCTTCGAAAGAGCTGGATTCACGCTGGCTTCAATCGAACAACAAATGCCCCCAAGGTTCTGCCTGAAAATCCCACTCATCCTGCATTCGCTTTCCTGGGGCATATCCTGTCCATCCTGTCATTTTCTTTCTAATCCAGAATATTCCTGAGGTGCTGTTAACCTTGGGAGGGCTAAATTCGTCTTTGTGATGTAGAAGGAATCGATGAAAGGTTGATGCTTCGTTCGTCTCTCCTTTCAATCTAATCATGTACCTCAACAATCCCTCCAGAGGAGGACATAATGCACCCAGACGAATTAGTATTAACGATAACGTTGCCAATGTTATTTGCCGCAATCGGATTCATTTTTTGGATTGGTTTCGACAGCCGAAGGCGCCGGCTGATAGCCAAGGCACAGGCTGATCTTCAAATGAAGCTCTTGGATAGAATCGGGTCAGGCAGGGAACTCGTCGAGTTCTCCCAATCTGAAGGAGGTCAGCGATTTTTGGAATCTCTGGGGCTGGAAGGAAATAACAAAGGTATGGGGATCAGTATTTCGATGGGAAAGATTCTCAACTCGATTCAAAGAGGTGTGATCCTTTCCCTTCTAGGTTTGGGTTTGCTTTTTGTGGGGTGGAAGTTCCAATTCGACCATCATGTCTTCAGCATCCTGGGAGTTCTGGCGCTTTCCCTGGGTTTGGGCTTCCTAA
>JBGOVH010000382.1:0-3973 GCA_041478005.1 Terriglobia bacterium
CTGCAGAAACCATCGATTATGAAAGGCTGGAGATGCGTCTTAGCTTGCTGGAAGAAAAGATTCTTTCTGCTCTCATAGCCTCAATGAGTGACGATGCATTAATTTCGTTGCGCGATGAAGTGAATCAGGAACTCAGACGGCATAAAGGGAAACTCAAGGCCGAACATCTCGCCATGCTGGAAAAGAAAATGATGAGTAAGAAAGTTCTGGAAAGATACGGGGTGCCTCGGTTGAGCCTTTTTTATCTGCCTCTGAACTGACCGAATATACAGAGGCGGCATTTTTTCGGAGCATTTGCGCTAATTATTATCCTCAACGCTCTCCGCGATCTCTGCGGTGCAATTCTCCCTTGTGCAGCAGGCCTGCATTGAAAACATCGATTACAATCAACGTCGAAAGAATTATTCCAGGTGGACGCGGCTTGGGATTTCATGAAGGGAGAGCGGTTTTTGTTCCCTTTTCGGTTCCAGGTGACCGGGTCCGAGTTCTGGAATCTAGAGATCGTAATAGCTACCTGGAAGTTCTTGTCTCAGAAGTCATCGAATCCGCGCCCCTGCGAATCATTCCGCCCTGCCCCTACTTCGGGAATTGCGGTGGATGTGACTTTCAACAGATGTCTTATGAACAGCAGCTTCTGTCCAAAAAGGGAATTCTGCTGGATGCGCTTAAACACATTGGGAAGATTGATTTCCCTGCTTCCCGGATAGCCGTTACTCCGTCCCCCCCACTCAACTACCGAAATCGCCTCCAAGTGAAATTCGTTCCTTCTGAAAATGACTTTTCATTGGGTTTTTATCAGACGGGTTCACATCGCGTTTGCATTGTGGACCATTGCTTGATTTCAACGGACCCTTTATGGAATTTCCTGCAGGCCTTGCGACAGGCGATCGGAAGGGTTCCACAGATTGCTGAAAACCTCGATGAAATAGAGATTCTGCAGGGCGACGAAGAGGAATTCCTTGTGAATTTGAGCTTAAGAAAGGAACAGGCTAACTGGAACTTCCTCTTTCAGGATTCTCTCGAGAAAATTTTTGAGTCGGATGGGAGCACCTTCTACATAACTTCGCCTTCTGGACATTCAAACAGAGTTTCCGGGAGAGGCTACGTCTGGAAAACCGTTGGAGATCAAAAATACCGGGTCAGCCAGGGGGCTTTTTTCCAGGTTAATGAGCCGTTGTTACCTCTCCTCAGAGATCTCGTAATCTCAGATTATTCTGGCAAACGTGCTCTGGATCTGTTTTGTGGCGTGGGATTTTTCTCACTGGCTCTGGCAAAAGTCTTCGAGGACGTTCTGGCAGTCGAAGTCAACCCAGTTGCGGGATCGGACCTCGAAGAGAACTTGAGAGCAAACCGGATTACCAACTGTCGATATTTCCCTGGGGACCTTAAGGAGTTTCTGCGCAAAGAAGGGCCAAAACTAGGGGCCATAGATCTGATCTTGATAGATCCTCCGAGGACCGGACTTCCGCAACGGGACATCCATTCAGTGGCAGACTTGGGCGCGAGAGACTTTGTCTACGTCTCCTGCGACCCATCCACCTTGGCTCGTGATCTGAAAATCCTGCTCTCCCACGAGTACATGATTCACTCCTTGGACCTTATTGATCTTTTCCCACAGACCCATCATTTGGAAACAGTGGCGCGCTTGAAGAAGTGAGTTGCGCTACGCGTAATGCTTGAGTTTTAGGGGTGGAACGCACGCTCCGGCGCCCGTTCCTCCAGCGTGCGCGGGAGCGCCCCGCTCCACCCTTTGTGCCTTCGCCCATTACCGCTGCGCCCAAATAAAGAGTTGACGGCTCCGTTTTGACATTGTAATATTTTTTTGCCCATCAATAGTTTGGAAGGTCATCGAAGGCCAATCAAAAGGGACTCATGGGCTTCCAAATCCGCATCACAAAGCATTGCATTTGAGCCTGTTCTTCTTCCGTATTTGGTAATTACCCCGTCTGCGAAGGCCGAAAAGATAAGTAGGGAGTAACGAGATTTTGAAGGAAATCTTTATGCCTGAAAGAATACTGGTTTGGAGGAACAGAGCATGAAGAATCTGGGGAAGCCGGACCCTCTAACGGTCCTACTTAAGAACATCACCCTTCTGGTACTGGGAGTTGTGTTTTGTTCCTGCAAAACTACCCAAACCAAGACTCCAGTAGCCAAAGCTCCAGTTGAACAAGCCCCAAAAGCAACGGCAGAAATTCAACTCCCTGTTCTCCCCGATACCCCGGCAAAGACAGTATTGCCAACGATTCAGCAAAAGCCTTCAATTGATCCCGTGGAGCAAATTATTCAGCAATCAATGGATTTCTTCCTGCAAGGCGAAAAGAACCTAAAGGCTGGATTTCTGGAAAGGGCCAAGAAAGATTTTGATGGGTCGTTGGAAGTCATCCTCCGATCGCGCGTTTCCATAAGTCAAGACGAGCGGCTGGAGCGGCACTACGAAAGTCTCCTGGATCGTATTCACAATTACGAAATGGCAGCTTTGAAAGAGGGAGATGGTTTTACAGAAGAGCGGGTGGAATCGGCTCCTCTGGATGAAATCGCCATCGGAGAACCGCCTTTAACTTTTGACCCAAAGTCCAGACGGCTGGCGGAGGAGACGGTTCAGCAAAACCCCCACGACTTGCCGTTGCCGATTAATGATTATGTTCTTCGGTACCTCGACTATTTCCAGCACCGGGGCCGAAAGGTCATCGAAGTTGGCATGCAGCGCTCCGGGCGTTATCGGGAGATGATTTCACGAATTCTGGCCGAAGAGGGCGTCCCCCAAGACCTCATCTACCTCTGCCAGGCCGAGAGTGCTTTTAAGCCTCTTGCTTTGTCCAGGGCCAAATGCAAAGGGCTCTGGCAATTTGGCGCCTCCCGGGGTGCAGAATACGGACTGAGACAGAACTGGTGGATTGATGAAAGGTCAGACCCGGAAAAATCGACCCGGGCAGCGGCCCGTCATCTGAAGGATCTCTACGACCAATTTGGCGATTGGCTTTTGGCAATGGCGGCTTACAACACTGGGCCGGGAAATATTGGACGCGCAATCGAGAGAACGGGTTTTGCGGATTATTGGGAACTGCTGAAACGTGGGAGTCTGCATCCAGAAACGAAGAACTATATTCCCATCATCTTGGCCATGGCAATCATATCGAAAGATCCCACTCGATATGGCTTCGAGATCATTCCAGACCCATCGGTCAAAGCGGAGCAGGTTCAGATTGATTCTGCCATAGATCTTCGCCTGGTTGCGGAATCGCTGGATCTATCACTGGCACAAGCGCAGGAGCTGAATCCCCATGTCAAACGCCTGGCGACTCCTCGCAGAGATCCTGATTTTACGCTTTACGTTCCGGAAGGAACAAAGGATAAGTTCTTGCAGGAAATTGCATCCATTCCCGAAGATATGCGGGTGAACTGGCGCAAGCATCGTGTTGAGGAAGGCGAAAATATTATCCTGATTGCTCGAAAGTATCGAACCACTCCTTCCGCTATCTCACAAGTGAATAGCTTAACCCCAGGGCAGAAGATCCAATTGGGGGACAAACTGATCATTCCCGTGACTCTGGGGCGGGGAAGTGGCGTCAATAGGGCTGGTGGCGCCTCGCGAGTCCGCCACACCGTAAAGCGCGGAGAGACTGTGGCGGCCATAGCCAAGGAATATGATGTGACCGTTGGGGAGCTTCGTAAATGGAACAAACTCCTCGCAAATGCAAAGCTAAGACCTGGCCGTGTTTTGATTGTTCAACCTGCCGAAACGGGGAATTCAGGCTCTTTGTCACTGGATTCTGGCAAATCGATTGTGAGCCGCAACGCCGCTGGAGCGAGTCGCCGACAAGTGGTACATCGCGTCAAAAAAGGGGACACTCTCTATACCATAGCCACTAACTATAAGACCACCATTGATTCGATTCGAGACTGGAACAAACTGTCAGAAAACGACAGCCTTCGAGTTGGAGAACGGCTGACGATTTATTTGAACCGATAATTA
>JBGOVH010000607.1:0-2501 GCA_041478005.1 Terriglobia bacterium
AGCACTTCGTGAGCGGTCAAGTTATCGTGAAAGCACAAGCGTTGTGGCAAGTAACTCATCAGCCACCTAACTTTGCGAGCCTCCTTCCAAACGTCCAGGCCATTAACCGCAAGCAGCCCGGAAGTGGGTGTTGTCAAACCCGCAAGGCATTTCAAGGTTGTCGTCTTGCCGCTGCCATTGGGCCCTAGAATGGCAAAGGTCTCCCCCCTCTTAACTTCAAACGAGACATTTTGCACGGCGGTGAACTCACCGTAAGTCTTCGTCAGATTCTGAACTTGAATCATCGCCGTTGTCCTCTTGCAATCACTACAAAAGCCCCACTCAACATCATTAGAGACAGGGAACCTAATACAACTTGAGACGATCGATCAGGACGGTCTGGCGCCAGAGAAAACTGAACAGGTGCGGCCTTCATGAGAGGAGCACTGTCGGTCTCTGAGGAGCCTTCAACAATCGGGAACGTTTTTTCCGCTGTGGCCAAGGCCTGGGCGGCCGGGCTGCTCAGATAAAGCCGTAAGCGCGGATAATTTCCTTCCATGTATTCAAACACATTCTGAATTTTGTGTGGCACATCACCCACCCCGTTCCCGTCCAGGTCGTAGCCATCATAATCGCTCCAGTAGTTCCCACGCCCAAACTGCTGCCAGCAGGTATTGGTCGTCTTGCCGATGACCCGCAGTGGACTTAAGTTCTCTACAAAATGATTCCCGTAAAAGAGATTCTGATCAACGCTGCTGAAGATCTGCAAAGCCACATCATTCTCTGCGATCACATTTCTGCGAAAAGTGCTTTTCCGCAAGGCCTCCATAAAAATGCCTGTGGCATTATCAACAATGAAATTATCCTCTGCCAGGCATGCATCACAGTCTTGGAAAAGAATGCCAAACGAGCTAAACCCGCGGTTGTGAAGAAAAGCATTTCGACGGAACTCAATGCCTCTGGAATACATGATGGCTGCGCCTGCAACATTATGGGAAAAGAGGTTGTCCTCAAATTTGTTGCCGTCCGAGTTCATATAGTGCAACCCGTAGCGCAGGTTCAGAACCCGGTTATGACGAATGAGATTGTTTGGGCTGCTCTGGATATACATTCCATCTCGGGCATCGGAGACCGTGTTTTCGTCGATGATATTGCCTGAAGAATTCCAGAAATGAAGGCCGGCCCCGCGCTCGCCAAGTTCTAATTCCTTGCGACCCTGAATAACATTCTTGCGAATGATGTTTTCGCGCGATTGGTAAAGGTAAATGCCGAAGAGTACGTCTCGAAGTTCGTTTTCTTCCACAAGATTGTGATCCGATTTGAGCAGGATACCGGAGTCTTCCCTTTGCAGATCTCCTCCACTATGCTCGATGACAAATCCCCTCACCGTGCACCCATTCCCCGCCAATACCAGTACACTTCCCTGTCCTGAGCCTCTCAGTACCGGTTTACCAATACCCGCGAAAACGATGGGCTTGTCGAGAACCCATTGCCCCACGTAAGTCCCTGGGTGCACACGGATCGTATCTCCTGCTTTGGATGCAGCAATTGCCTCTGGAAGTGAAAGGAAGTCTGCGCCTTGACCTGCTTTGAGGATGGCAGCATGGATCTGGCAGACGCACAAAAAACACATGATACACATGAGCGCGAAAGATGTTGTCGCTCGAGATATGTAATGTGTAAGACTCCTGGGTTTCAGACACATTGAAAACGCCTCAAGGGTGGTTCCACCGTCCTGCTTCGGAGCGTTATTGCATAAAACGCTTTACGCACCCTACACTCGCCCCGTCCTTCTTGAAAAAAAGATTGCTGCTAACATCAAGACCGAATAGGCCACAAAGAAAAAAGAGCCAACATCTGGAAGGCTGTAGATGGTGAAATTGGCAATCTGTTTCATCCCAAACAGCGGGGGTGTGAAGGGAGGAACCTTTATGGCAGCGGTTGGATCCAGATTGTGACCGTAAGTGTAAAGCCGATGGTAAAAGCTCCACAGGGAGAACAACCCGAAATAAGAGAAAATGACAAAGACGTCAATCAGACTTGCCATTTTGCCGATGACCATAGCCCTCAGTGACAAAATGATCAGTGCACCAATTCCAAAGGGCACCCACGTAAACTCGCTAAAGTCGCTTTCCAATAGCGGGCGCATACCGATATAGTGATTGAGCGAGTTAATCTCCCTGAGATCATCCCGGTTAGGCGTTTTGCCACCCTCCAACTGATAGGGATAGATCTGCAATGCCAGTCCGTCGGTATACTGGTTGGAGGTGAAAGTCATGGTCCACAGCGGAAAAAAATAAACCGGCAGTAAGACGACTACCGCCAAAAGAATCGCAATGCGGCTTCTGAGCGTCAGCTGCAGATCAAAAAAGGCAACTCCCCTTTCCAGAAAACTCTTTCTCAATTGCGAAGCTGTTGCGTTCGCATTCACTTGCGCATCTGGGAAAGAGACATTATTTGAGCCTGCCATAGATACCTCCTAAATCTGACTCGTGATGCAGGAAGCGTGACGTAATGCTCTA
>JBGOVH010000388.1:0-3951 GCA_041478005.1 Terriglobia bacterium
CTGGTGGGTACGGCAATCACGGGCACTGAAACCAGGCCACCCACCACACTTGGCAATGCACCTTCCATTCCAGCCACAACTATGATCACTCGGGCTTGCATCAGCTTCTCCCGCTCGCTGAGGATTCGGTGAATGCCGGCCACGCCTACATCAAAGAGCCCTTCCACCATGTTCCCCATGGCCTCAGCTGTGACGATTGCTTCCTGCGCAACCGGAATGTCGGCCGTGCCGGCGCAGGCGACAAGGATCTTCCCCTTTCCATATTGGGTCTTGTCACGATGAATCAAGATGATTCCGGGATCAGCATAAAACTTGGCCTTGGCATCCAGTTTCTTGATTTCTCGGTAGGTCTTCTGATCGGTGCGAGTGATCAAAATGTTATGGCGGTTGCGCAACATTTTTTCCACGATCAATTTAATCTGTTTTATTGACTTGCCGCGTCCAAAGATAACTTCCGGAAAACCCTGTCGAAGTGTCCGGTGATGATCGATTCTGGCAAAGCCAACATCTTCAAACGGCAGGTGCTTTAGCTTCTCAACGCCCTTGTCGATTGACAAGGATCCAGTCTGGACATCGTCGAGAATTTTGCGGATCTGTTGTTCGGTCATGTTCTCTTCCTGAGTTCGACAGTTTCCTTTTTAGGTGGAACAAACTGCTGAATGGTGATGGGCCGTGTCAATTGTCATCCATACGAGGTTTAGTGTAGCATTAACGCTTGCTTCTGAGTGATTCCACTGAAATGAGGCCAAACCGGCGTGGAGATAACGGTTGCGATTACGGGCGCGAGCGGTGCGATTTATCCTTTTCGCTTCCTCAATCATCTGGTATGCGATCCGTCTGTCTCCAGAGTTTATGTTGTGGCTTCAACCGCCGGATTGAGGGTTTTGCATGAAGAATTGGAACTGGGGCCGATCACGCTAAGCAATTTGACCGAGAAATTGATTGAGAGCCACCCAGAGAAAATCGAAGTGATTAACAACTCTGATATCGGCGCCAAACTTGCGAGCGGGTCCTTTCCGGTTGACGCTATGGTGGTGATTCCCTGCAGCATGGGGACGCTGGGCAGCATTGCCCATGGAATCTCGCGTGACCTGATCCAGCGTTCCGCCGATGTCATGCTTAAAGAGCGACGCAAGCTTTTAGTGGTGATTCGGGACACACCTTTTAGCCTGATTCATCTGGAAAATATGCGTCTTCTGACTTTAGCTGGAGCTATCATTTTCCCGGCCATGCCTTCCTTTTATCATCGACCTGCCTCAATCCAAGATGCGGTCGACCAGTTCCTCTATCGTATAATGAGTCAACTGGGGCTGAAGCCTCCCAAGGCTTACCGGTGGCTGGGGAGCGGGAAAGGGAGGGATTAAACCGCCAAGACGCAAAGAGCGCGAAGGAAGGCCAGGGAAAGGGTTTGTGAAACGATAGTTGTTTGAAGCGTTGCAGGTTCCTTTGTAATACAAGACCGTAATTTCTTGTTTCTTTAAAAAAATTTCTTGGCTAATAGATGGGCATGCTTGGCACAGTGGCTGAAGAATCTCCATTGGTCTGGATCAGTGGGCTGAAACTTCGAGTTTGACATGTGTGCCATTGATGGGCATTCATCAGCGTTCATTTGCGTCCAAGAGTTCTCTCCGCGTTTCCGCGGTTCATTTTTGATTGCGGCCAACGGCCACGTTAAGGAGAATCACCGTTCAATTTATTCCGATATGGGTTTTTTCAAAAGCTTTAGAATCACTCTTGAAATGATCAAGTTTGAGCATACGGTGTTTGCGTTGCCGTTTGCCCTATTGAGCGCCCTCTTGGCTTCGGGGGGGTGGCCTGAGAAATCCAAGTTATTCTGGATCCTCCTGGCTATGATCGGCGCTCGCAGCGCTGCGATGGCTTTTAACCGGATTGCCGATTGGCGCCTTGATGCGGAAAATCCGCGGACACAAACACGCGCCTTGCCAGCCGGCCAGTTGAGCCGCACTTTTGCGCTTCTATTCACCGTTTGCTCGAGTTTGCTGTTCATTTTTGCCACTTACCAGCTAAATCCCCTATGCTTTAAGCTGTCATTGCCGGTTCTGCTTATTCTGTTGTTTTACTCTTACACCAAGCGCTTCACCCACTATTCACACCTCGTTCTAGGTTTTTGCCTCGGCATGGCGCCTTTGGGCGCCTGGATTGCCGTCCGTGGAGACGTCCGTATGACGCCCATCCTGCTCTGCGTCATTGTGATGTTGTGGACAGCAGGTTTTGACATCATCTACGCCTGCCAGGACGTGGATTTCGACCGCCGAAAGAATCTGTTCTCGATCCCCAAACGCTTTGGGATAAAAGCAGCCTTGAATGTCTCTTCCGCTCTTCATCTACTGATGTTGTTTCTGTTGATGAGTCTGCTCTACCTGGAGAAGCTGGGTTGGATCAGTCTGGCGGGAATTGCGCTGGTGGCCTGCCTTTTGTGGTATGAACACAGCCTGGTTCGCCCCAACGATCTTTCCAAAGTTAATGCGGCTTTTTTCACGGTCAATGGTTACATCAGCATTCTGCTGTTGCTAGCGGTGGGATTAGACAAACTTGTTCTAAGCCGTTAGGACTCTTCACGAATCACGTCCCAAGCAGCCACTTACTTTTGCAGAGGGCGTATCACTTTATGAAAATACTAGCCTTGCTTCTCCCCTTCCTGACACTTATGATCTTTGCTCAGCCCCATGAAAACGAACGTCAACAGGCCCGCTCCATGGTGATTACGCAGTTTGGCATTGTGGCCACCAGTCAGACGCTGGCTTCGGAGGCCGGCGCCCAGATCCTGAAGCAGGGAGGTAATGCCGTGGATGCGGCCATTGCGGCAAATGCAGTGCTGGGCTTGGTGGAGCCGATGAGTAATGGGATTGGTGGGGATCTCTTTGCGATTTTTTATGAAGCCAAGACAGGGAAGTTACATGGACTGAATGCCAGCGGCTGGGCGCCTTCCGGCCTGACCATCGATTTTTTGAAATCAAAGGGAGTCGAAAAGAAAATGCCGCAGAAGGGCATTTATTCTGTAACAGTTCCAGGAGCCGTAGCCGGCTGGGATCTCTTACGCAAGAGATTCGGAACCAGAGGATTCTCCAAGCTGCTGGCGCCGGCAATTTATTATGCGGAAAATGGATTTCCCGTCACTGAGATCATTTCGGCCAGTTGGGAAGATTCCATCCATTTCCTGTCCTCTCATCCCAATTCCAAGGCCACCTATCTTCTCGAGGGGGCAGCGCCAAAAGTAGGAGAGATCTTTCGGAACGCTGACCTGGCCAAGACGATGCGCCTGATCGCTGAAAAGGGACGGGACGGTTTCTATAAAGGGCCGGTCGCTGAAGCCATCATCAAAATCTCAAAGGAGAACGAAGGCACATTTGAACTCTCTGACCTGTCCGAGTATGAACCGGAGTGGGTGGAACCGATTTCCACGACCTATAGAGGATGGACTGTCTATGAATTACCTCCAAACGGCCAGGGCCTGGCGGCGCTTTCCATGCTCAACCTTATGGAGCAATTTCCGCTGCAGGAATACGGACATAACAGTGCCAAAACGCTGCACGTCATGATTGAGGCCAAGAAGTTGGCTTATGCAGATATGTTGAAGTACGTCGGAGACCCGCGTCATCATAAGATTCCAGTCAAGGGATTGATTTCGAAGAGCCTCGCTGAGGAACGCGCAAAGCTGATTGATTTGGAGAAGGCGAGCTGTGAAGTAGTTTTCTCTAAGATGAAGTCCATTACCAAAACAACAGGGGGCGACACCATTTATATGTCGGCTATCGACAAAGCCGGGAATATCGTTTCCTTAATCCAGAGCAATTACTCTGGATTCGGCTCTGGGTTGGTTCCTCCGGGAACAGGCTTCATGCTGCAGAATCGAGGAGCGCTCTTTTCCCTGGAGCGTGGCCAGCCCAATACACTGCAACCCCGCAAACGGCCGCTTCACACCATTATTCC
>JBGOVH010000493.1:0-3230 GCA_041478005.1 Terriglobia bacterium
GAAGGAAAATGGAGTGAGAAAGGGAAGTGGATGGGGTCAGAGCTTCGTCGCAAAACAGTGGGTATCATTGGGCTGGGGGGAATCGGATCTACCCTGGTGAAACTCTTAAGTCCATTTGCTGTGGCCGAGGTGATTGCCTTTGACCCTTATGTCAATCCGGCGAACGGCATCTCCGCGAGCTCGCGCCTTGTCGAGTTAGCTGAACTCTTGCGGTGTTCTGATTATGTTGTAGTCACCTGCCCATTAAATGATGAGACGCGAGGATTGCTCAGTTCTGCTGAGCTCAAATTAATGAAACAAAGCGCCTATCTGGTCAACGCCGCTAGAGGTGGCATTGTGGATGAAGAAGCACTGTTAGAAGCACTCCGCTTGAAAAGGATCGCAGGCGCTGCGATCGACGTTTTTGCCACCGAGCCAATCACTCAACATCCGTTTTTCGAGTTGGAAAACGTCATCCTGGCGCCTCACTGCATTGCATGGACCGATGAATTGTTTGAAGAGACTGGAAGCATGTGCTGCCGCCAGGTGGTGTCTTTGGTAAATGGATCTATTCCGGAAGGTCTGGTCAACAAAGAAGTTTGCCAGCGGCCCGGGTTTATGAAGAAATGGAGTCGTCTGCTAGAGCGGAGAAGCGGTAGCAGAGCCTGAAGGCTTGATAGGGCGAAAAGGGGAAAAGGAGAAACAGAAGTTTTTGTTGATTGGTGTGTCGGACCTCGAAGGAGTGGCGTGAGCCAGTGGCCACCCTGTGGAGTGCGGCAGCTTGCAGCAAGCTACCGCACTCCAAAACCCAACGAAGCTCCTGCCACCCCGCTAAACAATTAGAAAAGCCCCCCTTTTCCCTACTGCCCAGGCGGCGACGCGATCTCTGGAAATGCTGTGATGCGCAGCCTGGTGCTGCCGTATGGAATCAAGGTCAACAACTCGTCAGGCTCTTTTGAAGAGTTGGGACTCCTGGGCATCGGCCCCGCTGATCCTGCTACTATCTTCCATTCCGGGATTCGGCGTCCTTTTACTTTCAGACGGACAGGGACGCCGTCTGGCGAAAACGGCATTTCCCCAACACTCACTTCTTCTATTGTTGTGAAGCGTTCCGGGTGTTCCGTGTCGATCATCAATCCGTAGTTCCATGCCGTCGTTGGGTACACTTCCCAATCTGCATGGGGAGCCTCTCCTTTGATTTGTTTCCACTCCTCTCCGACCTTTAACGCAAAGACTAAGGGGCCGCGTTCTACTACCAGTGAATCCCGGTAGGAACGTTTCGTTCTCAATTCGAGGGAAAACGTCAATTCGACGATATCGCCAGGGTTCCATTGCCGTTCTATAGTATGGAAAGTTCCAGCCTTTACTCCCTCAACCCGGTTCCCGTCAACACGGATGATCGCATTGTTAGCCCACGCGGGGATGCGCAAAGTAAGTGGGAAAGCGACCGGTTTGGCGGGCCACAAGGTGAAGCGGATGCTCTCGTTGAATGGATAATCGGTCTCTTCGATAATTGCGACTTCAACGCCTCCGCGAACGCGGCTGTCCACGCGGCTGGGGGCGTAGGCGATAGCTGCCAGGCCTTCTCGGGGCGCGCCCATCCAGAGATGCGAGGTAAACTTGGGCCAGCCCTGGTGCATATTGGCGGTGCAGCAGCCGAAGTGGGGCTCTAATCCAAAAATGTTTGAGTCCGGACCGTTGGTAGTCCAGTTTCTTCCTTTCAAAACGCTGCACATCACTTGATTGGCCTGCTGGTCGTATTGGTGAGCCCACATGTCCGGCTTGAAGGTGGCAGGTAACGCGTTAAAGGTGATACGTTCCAAACGGTCGCCGAATGCAGGATCTCCCTGGATTGCCAGCAACTGTTCCAGAGAAAACATCGCTTCAACCACAGCGCAGAGTTCGGTGCCTTGAGAAGGATCAAGCCCAGCGTAATGTTCGTCGGCACTGTGGACGCCATTGGGCTGCCCGTGGTATCGGTCCATCTGCTCCAGCAGTTGATAGATGGCCTTCCGGTCAGATTCCTCTCCGGAGACTTGCCCCCAAACGGCTGAAGTCTTCATTGCCATGGCATTATTGACTCCGTGCGATTGCAAGTTCGCGTCTTTCTTTTTGATCTTCCCCGGGTAGCGAAAATTTGCAAAGTGCATCTTCCAATCGAAACTTTGCTGAGCCAGCACTCGAGCGAGATCCAGCAACTGCGCGTCACCAGTGCGGTTATAGAGCCATACGATGCTCAGTACTTCTTCGGCCCAGCGATACGACGCCCATTCAATCAGCGGCCGCTCCGCAGCATGCTTTAGATGGTATTCGAAGTAGTGTTGCATGAGTGGTATGACTCGAGAATCATGGGTAGCCTCCTGGTATTGAGTCAGGACTTTGAGCATGATCATATTGGGCCACCAGTCCTGGGCCTGCCATTCATGCTCGAACTTGCCTTTTTTGGGATCCGGTCCGATCGCGCCATTTTCCCGCTGGCTCTGAATGGCCCATTCCACCCACTTCTTCGCCTTGTCGATGAGCTTCTGATCATCGAGGAGGTAAGCTAACGGCACCAGTCCATCCAAGTAGTAGGGTCCGCGCTCCCAGCCTTCACCCGTGCCTCCCAGCCAGGCGCTATTGGGCCCCAGATCGGGCCAGAACTCGTCCAAATGGCCGCTAAGTCCGTTGGCTTGAATTTCCAATTGTTTTCGCAGCCATTTCCGAGGTTTAACGGAGCCAAGCGGAAGGGGAGCAAAGGCGTTTGTAAGAAGAGGTTGCTTGTTCCAGTATACTGGCACTACCGGAGCTTTGCGAGTCACCTTGGGTTCCGTGTGTTCCGGCTGCCTCGAACATCCGTTGACTATGAAAACAGATACGATCAAGAGGAACGACAAACGTGTGATGCAGAATAATCTCGCGACTTGTTTTGTGGAATGAATCCTCATTTTTCCTTTTCGCCTCTTTCGCTCACGAATGTCTTTCGCGCAAGCGCGCAATATGTGAGAAAACATATCTTTCTTTTGCAGTCCGAAATCATTCACGGACGTGCATTTGGAAGCCTGAAATCGTCATTAACCCCGTGCTGAGGCGCGGGGTCTGGAGTTTGGACACTTTCCCCAAAGGGGATTGACAAATCATCGGACTCTTCGCAAGCAATCCGAGCAAGAGCAAGAGTACGAGCACAAATGGGAATGAAATCCGTCAATGTATTTCTGAAATGGAGCGTCAGTACGAAATCCACTTCATATAGTACATGAACTCATGCAACC
>JBGOVH010000504.1:0-3167 GCA_041478005.1 Terriglobia bacterium
AACGTTCCCCGGATCCCAACCACGCCTCCCCAAGATCGTTTTCCAATAAGCTTGCCCAGTTTGTAGTGCTTGAACCGGTAAGGAAAGATGTCTCCGTCGGAAGCTGAGAATTCATCCAGGAGGCAGACCTTCGGCCCCAGCACCATCCCTCCGGGATTGATGTTGACCGATGTGTTTCGCGCTATGTCGAACATAGCCACCTCCCGCCGGAGCCGTTCAATGAGCATCGGTGAAGCGTTACCGCCGCCATTTCCTCGGACGTCGATAATCAAGGCCTCTTTGCGGAGCTGCGGATAGTAATATTTGACAAATTCATTCAATCCCTCGACACCCATATTTGGGACGTGAATGTACCCGACTTTCCCATCGGTGGCTGTGCTGACTCTCTCCAGGTTTTTCCGGACCCAATCATAATAGTAAAGAGGGCGCTCGTCAGCGATCGGCACCACCACAGTCTCGCGGGTGCCACTCTCTTTGGCTTCGGAGTACAGCTTTAGTTTGACCTGCTTGCCCACCGTGTTGACCAGGGCTTCATAAAGGTCTTTCATCTGGTTCGTGGGCTTGCCGTCAACACCCAAAATGAAATCGCCTTCGCGGGCATCCACGCCGATCTCAGTCAGAGGCGACCGCACATTCTTATCCCAGTTTTGCCCTTTCAGGATTTTTTTGATCTTGAAATAGTTAGAAGCCGGATCGCGCTCGATGCGCGCACCCAGCAGACCGGTCTTAATTCTTTCCGGTTTTGGCATATCGCCGCCTCCGACATAGGCATGCCCCGCATTGAGTTCGCCAATCATCTCACCGATGACGTAGGTCAAGTCAGCACGATGCTTCACGTGGGCGAGCAAGGGCTCATAATTCTTGCGGACCTTCGGCCAGTCGACCCCGTGCATGTTGGGGGCATAGAAGAAGTCCCGCATCTGCCGCCAGCACTCGTTATAAATTTGAGTCCACTCCGCAGAACGGTCTAGATTCATTTTCATGTCGGAGAGATTAAGACGATCTTTGATCTCGATCCGGGAAGTGGGAAGGTCAAGGATGGCGTAAGACCTTGTTGACCGACGAGAATTTTCTTGGCATCAGCCGATATTTCGAAGCCGTCAAAATCACCCAGCTCCGTTTCCTTTTGCTTGTCGAACTCATACATCAGGAGCTTGGGCCGCTCATCTTTGCTTCGACTGCGGATGTAATAAAGCTTTTCCGCCACCGCTGTCAGGTTCGTGTAGTTGGCCGCTGTGATGGGCACTTCAGCAATGCGATCCTTTAAGCCCGTCGCATCTACTTTCACTTTGACTGCGGCTTTTGCGCCCTCTTCCTTTTTCTTTTCAGCCTCAGCACTGTCCTTTTTGTCAGGCTCTTTGATCTTGACTTCGTCACTCTTGGGCTCGAATGGGGATTTGGTTTCCCGATCCAGCGTGACCAGGTAGATTTTCCCAAGATCCTGATAGATATAATTCCATTCTACCTGGCCGTAGGTTGGAGTGAAGCTGCGTCTGGAAACGAAATACAAAAACTTTCCGTCAGAACTGAATGTCGGATCTGTCGAGGAGTACCAGCCATCCGTCACCTCGACGGTCTCCTTCTTTTCCAGCGAGTAAAGGTTGATAATGGTCAACCTCTCTTCTTCCACTTTGGCATAAGCAATCCATTGGCTGTCTGGTGACCAGGTGTAGTCGGAGAATTCCCATGCAGTCGCTTGTGCGACCAGAGTGACGTCCTTACTTTCGATGTCTACATACTGAAGCCGGAGCTTTTTATCAGCCCAGAGCAACTTTTTGCTGTCAGGGGACCAAAACAGTGGATACTTATAGGTATCGGCCTTGTGGGTGATCTGCCGGGTCGTACCGCTGCCGTCCTGGGGCAAGAGGTAGATCTCGTCTTCTCCGCTGTTGTCCGAAATATAGGCGATCCATTTCCCATCAGGGGACCACTTGGAACTCCGCTCATGAACTCCTGGAGTGTTGGTGATATTGCGCGTGTTGCCAAACTTGACCGGAACGGTGAAAATCTCCCCTCGCGCTCCAAATAAGGAATAGAGCCTTCACACGAGATGAGGACCGTTCAATTTAGTGGGAATTCTAGGGCAAAGGCTGCGGGAATTCAATCTTTAGAGAAATGAGTTTTCATTTGAGATCTGCCAGGCTTCAAGGTAAGACTACTGTGCAGGCGGGTGCAATTAAGGGAAGCAGCTAATTAACAATCACACGTTAGATGCAGGAAGAAAAGAAATGGATAGAGATCGGTTTGAGGCCGCTTTGCGGGCTTTCGACCAGGCCAATCGACAGGATTCGAATGTGGAGCGGGTCCAAGGGCAAGCCTATCCCAAAGAACTGTGGTACGCCAGTGAGCTGACCCGGTGGGTAAAACTCCTCAACCCGGAGGCCTCGGAAGCCCTTCTGCTGGCGGCTCGCAGCCAGCACATCGAACGCTGGAAAGTTCCAAGGGACTCTTATCCTTCAGGCCGCCTCGGGTATCTCAAGTGGCGAAAGGACCTGGCGCGGTATCACGCAAAACGAACCGGCGAGATCCTGAAAGAATCAGGCTATCCTGAAGAAGTCATCCGGCGGGTGCAGGAATTGAACTTGAAGCAGGATATCAAACGCGATCCCGATACCCAGGTTTTGGAGGATGCGCTTTGTCTGGTTTTTCTCGAGAGTCAATTTCGAGAACTTTCCAAAAAGACGGATGAAGAAAAAATGCTGGAAGTCCTTCGTAAGACGTGGAGGAAGATGAGTCCGCAGGGTCGTGAGATCGCTCTGCAGTTGGATCTAGAACCAGAGAGCCGGAGACTTCTTCAAAAAGCTTTGTCGGCATAAGAACTTGATGAATTGATATGAACACCCCTTTCAAATTCGACTGGATTGGTCTCTGCAAAGAATGTGAATGGGCCAGGAGCATTCGGAGCGATAAGGGGTCACTGTTCTACTACTGCCTGCTGTCAGAAAGTCAGAGTGGGCTTTTCCGGTTTGATCCACGAAAAGCTCACCGCCAATGCAGAATGTGCATTGACTATGGCAACCACAGAAACTCTGTCATTTCCCCGACCTGAGAAATGTCAACAAATCCGCCATCTGCTATTTTGGTTTTCACTGAACTACACTCAAATTCTTGATGTAGTCGAGCTTCGGAAAATGACTTTTCAGGTAACTATTTCCCTGCGACTGGAT
>JBGOVH010000111.1:0-7324 GCA_041478005.1 Terriglobia bacterium
AGCAAGTTCGCTGGTTTTCTATATTCAGTATGCGCTGCTAAGGAGGCGGAATCCTCTGGCAGATCGCCTTTCGGATCTGGAAAAATCTAATCCTTTCAGGGCTTACGGAGAAGCTGCGCTGGCTGCCAAGCAGGAAAGTCGAGTCGAAAGAGTTTTCGAGCCATTAAGCAAGTTGATGCCAAAATCCCCCAACGAAGTGGGATCCACTGCGAAAAAGCTGATGCGAGCGGGGTATCGGAATAAGTCGGCTGTTACCATTTTCTATGGGGTTAAGGTGGCAGTCATCATCGCATCACCTCTCATTTTGTTCTTGAGTGGCAGGATGCAGTCGATGCCAACAGAGAATGTTCTTCTCTCCCTCATTTCTTGTGTTGCAGCGGGCTATATCCTCCCGGATTTTATCCTCTCGAAGCGAGTCAGCGCACGTCAGGAAAAAATCCAATTTGCTTTGCCCGATGCTCTGGATCTTCTGGTCGTTTGCGTGGAAGCAGGACTTGGTTTGGATCAGGCCATACTGAAGACAAGTGAGGAACTGCGTGTCACGCACCCTGATATCTGCGACGAGCTTAATCTTGTTAATCTCGAATTACGAGCCGGCAAACCCAGAAAAGAAGCCCTAAAGAACCTTGCAGACCGAACGGGAGTAGAGGACATTACGGGTTTAGTTTCGATGCTGATTCAAACAGACCGGTTCGGGACCAGTATCGCTCAGTCACTTAGAGTGCACTCGGATGCTCTTAGGACGAAGAGACGCCAAAGGGCGGAGGAGAGAGCCCATAAGGTGTCGGTAAAACTGGTATTTCCACTTGTGTTTTTGATCTTCCCCGCGATGTTTGTCATTATTCTTGGACCAGGCGTCATTAAGATCATCCAGCAACTTTTCCCAGCAATTGGCCAATAAGGCAGATCGATTTAGCCCTCAAATGGAAAGAACAGAAAGGAGACTATATGTCACCGGATAAAATCCTCATGTTGGTGCTGGGCGTCATCTTCATTATTCTTCTGGTCATTGTGATCAAGCGCCGAGCCAGCAAGTCATAAGCTTTTGGAGATCTTGCAGTATTTGGGGCAAGTAGTGCCTCGTATGTTGCTGTTGTTTTGATGCTCGTTACGCCGACGTAACGGAATTTCACGCCTAGAGAGTTTTCAGTTTGTTTCATAGGTTGAATTGGTTCCCGGTTAACGGTTCAATGAGATAAAGGTCTCTTTGAACAGTTAGCCTTTTTTTATGCCTCAACTCTTTGGTGCTTCTTCAAGAAGGTGCCAACTTGCTCTAGATGTATTCTATATTCCATAGCCTACACATGAATTTTGTTAGATTTTTTTGAACCGTGAAATCCGGTTGCAAGTCTGGCATGAAGGCTTTAAACGTCACTCAAAATAAAGTGCTAGCCAACACCTTGTTAATTGCCGATACGTTTGTCAGCAGCTTTATTGGACTGATGGGGAAGCGATCTCTGACCTTGGGGCATGGATTATGGATTATTCCATGTCAAAGTGTTCACACATTTTGGATGAGATTTTCTATCGACGTGATCTTTCTGGATAGGAACAGAGTTGTCATTCAACTTGTAGAAAGACTGAGACCGTTTCGAATTTCGAAGCATATCTCGAGAGCTGTGAGCGTCATGGAACTTCCAGCGAACACAATTGTTGGAACGCACACCCATTTGGGCGATCAGATTGAGGTTCTTGAGTGATAGTTTGAAATCATCAACAAAGTAGGTTTGTTTGCCAGGTGTATCTGAATGGCTTTGGCTTTAATATTTCGAAAAGAATCCTTGGTAGCATCCGTATTGGTCGTTCTTTCTCTTCCAGGTTGTGCTTGTGTTAGAAAGATGGGTTCCACCATCAACGATAATTTCTATATCCTTAGAAATCCAAGCAACAAGTCAGGAAAGAAGGGAGCGCATGAAGTCTTGTCTGATGCGCAGATGAGGGGGCTTTCCCAATCGATCAAGCAAACAATGAAGACACAGAAGGAAAACATTCCTCATGACAAGACGACTTTGAGTAACGCTGATGTCCTGGAGAACGAAGTCCCGGCTCTTTCGGCCCTAATTAAAGAAGCTAAGAACGATCCGCGCAATACCCAAGTCCACTTTAAGTTGGCTCAGACTTATCACCAGTATCGTGCTTATGAAGAAGCCAGGATTGAGTATCAGAAGGCAATCGATCTCGATCCCCACAACCCTATCTTTTTTGAGAGCATGGGGAGATTATGGAGAGACTGGGGTGCTCCACAGCTGGGAATGAATGCCTTGCAGAGGGCACTGCAATTAGACCCAAGTTGCATAGAAGCATGGAACTCATTAGGAACCATCTACGTCCAGATGGGCGACGGGTCCAAAGCTCAAGAGGCTTATTTAAAGGCGCTTGCGATAAACCCTGGCTTGGATTTTGTGCAAAACAACCTAAGTTATAGTTATTTGAAGGCTGGGGATCTTGAGGACTCCATCCGCCATGGGGAAGAGGCTGTTCGCATTAACCCTTTATTCGCAGTGGCTCATAACAACTTGGGTATTGCATACGGATTACGCGGAGATTTCGAGCGTGCTTATCAGGAGTTTAAACATACGGGTGACGAAGCCGGAGCCCACAATAATCTTGGAGTATTGCTTTTGGAGCAGGAAAGGGTCCAGGAAGCTATGGATCATTTTAGGATTGCCGGCAAGTCACGACCCTCTTACAAGTTGGCTGCCGATAACTACAACCTGGCGCTGAAAACCAAATTTGAAAAAGCAAAGAAAGGCTTAGAGAAGAAGGTTACCCATTTGACCCAAGCCCCGACTGAGTTGGAGGACATTCAATCGGCAAGCACATTGAGATGGGAACCCCCGTCAGAACCAGATTTGAGCATGGGCTGTATATTCTTTCAGTCTCAATGGAAGTTGCTCACTGAACTCGGATTAACTTTACCTCCACGGATTCCCAGCCCTATTGGATTTCAGGAGAAGCCCGTTGTTAGATTTGAAATCGTGACTCCGAAAAGATTATCAAGGCTAGGTCAAACCCTCGTCGACTACTTGGCTGATGAACATCGTGTCCTGACCCGATTTTATGGCACCGTGAGGTCATACCCCCGGACGGTAATCTATTACAAACCTGATTTTTCCGGGATAGCTCTCAGTCTGGCTCATCATATTCCCGGGAATCAAGAAGTGGTCAGGCTTAAGGAATTGGACGGAAAATGGGATGTAAAAGTAGTGCTAGGGAGTGACCTTCTCCCCAGGACTAACAAGCTGACTTTGTCCGCTCGAAAGAAATCTATAAGGAACAGAGGCGTGATGAGACTATCGAGAGCTTGGATTGAAAATAAGATTCAGTCCCAAAATGTAAGAAATGGGTAATGCAAAACTATTGGTCCCTAAACCTGTGAGAGACCATTTTCACGGAGGACTGGACTTTGATTAATAAACAGTCCTCCGTTGGCAATGATTATGACGAGCCTTAGTTGAAACTCACCAATTCCAGAATTGTAATAGCAAAAGGAAGGAAGATATGGAAAGTCAACCTATTGTTACAGATGTCAAGATTGTCGACGAAAGCACTGAGAAGCCGAAGGCAGGTTACACACCGCCGACTCCAGCTGGCTTGAAAGAGGTGGGCCTGAACCGGGACATGCTGATACACCTCATCATCAAGATCCTATATTACTCAGGTGAAGTGACTGGATCTTACCTGGCGAGCCGGATAAAACTACCCTACACAATCGTGGACGAGCTCATTGAGTTTGTCAAAGCGGAAAAACTCTGCGAGGTCAAAGGAGTCGTAGGCATTGGAAAGTCGGCCTACAAATATGCCATAACCTCATTAGGAAGGGATCGAGCCCGAGAGTTTCTGGAAATCAACCAATACACGGGACCCGCTCCAGTTCCAGTGTCCCAGTATGTCGACATGGTCAAGAGCCAGGCAAACGCCCGATCCTATATTACGCAGGAAACCATTGCCAAGGAATTCTCTCACCTAGTCCTAGGTAAACAAATGCTCGACATGTTGGGACCAGCAATTAACTCGGGGAAATCCATGTTTGTCTATGGAGCTCCAGGCAACGGGAAATCGGTGGTTTCTGAGTCTATTGGCCATATGCTGGGCGGAGAGGTTTATATCCCGTACGCGATAGATATTGATGGCGTGATCATCACAGTTTTTGATCCAATTAATCATCAGCCTTTTGATGGTGAAAGAATTCCTGACGGCCCAGGATACCGTTCCCCCATTTTCACGGAAGCGGAAGACTTCGACCACCGTTGGGTACGTTGCAAGCGGCCCTTTGTGTTTGCCGGAGGGGAATTGACTCTAAACATGCTGGATCTATCTTTCAATGAGATATCGAAATTCTACGAAGCCCCTTTCCAGGTCAAAGCCAATGGGGGCGTCTTCCTGATTGATGACTTTGGCAGACAGTTGGTTCGCCCCAAAGACCTACTGAATCGTTGGATTGTCCCATTGGAAAAACGAGTAGATTACTTAACCTTGCATACCGGAAAGAAGTTTGAAGTGCCGTTCGACGCCCTAATTATCTTTTCGACCAACTTGAAGCCCCAGGAATTGGTGGATGAGGCGTTCTTCCGACGCATTCGTTACAAGGTCCATTTTGGTAATCCAACCCTCGAAGAATTCAAGGAAATTTTCAAGAACTATTGTCGGAGCAGAAACATCATTTACAACCCGATCATTATTGACTACATGCAGACCGAATATTACCAGAAATACAATCTAGAGATGCGTTGTTGCCACCCCCGCGACATTGTCGAACAGGTAATGGACATCGCACGATACTTAAATACGCCGCCTGCCTTAACGAAAGAATTGGTTGATGGAGCTTGTAATAGTTATTTTGTTAAGTCATTATGAATCCTAGACGGACAGGCTCCTTGATAGCTAAAGTGAGATGATTCTTGATAAGCTAAGATATGCCTTGTCGCTTCTGGACTCGAATGAGCTCCTGGTGTTGGTGACCGCCATACTTATCTACCACCTTGTTATCATAGCGTTTATCTATGTAACAATTCGGGGTACCGTATCAATGCGAGAACGATCCTTGGAAGCGGAACGTAATGAGTATAAGAAGCGCTGGGAACATCGTGACGATGCTTGGAAAGATCTAGAAGAGGAATTGCGGCGCGTACTCCACGTGGAAAAGGAGAGAGAAATTTCCCAACTAAAAGCGGAATACGACTCTTATGTCAATTTGCTGGAACAAAAACTAGACAGATCGCGAACAAGGGGGAAGGGAATAATCTGACGACCTAGAACGCAGCACTTGCCCCTCCACGCACTCTTCGTTAGTTTAAAGACACCTGCCACGCTTTTTCGAATTCTTCTTGACTTTGCTTAGTCACGGATTTCAAGGCACTTTCAAAATTGTAATTCTGTCGCAAAAGACTCAGAATATTGCGGAGTGCCGACCTACCGTGCAGAGCAACCAAACACTCTACGGCTGAAAGGCCTTGAGTATATGCCAACCCCGCAGTGGCACTGGAGAACTCCATGAAGGAGCCCTTCAAATTCTCAAAAGGAATCAATTGGTTTTGCTTCAGTAGATGGGCCAGGGTTTTCTTATGCTCTGACGCGGATTTGCCCTCCTGAAACTGGGCCAGGCCCTCATTAAACCATGTGGGACAATGACTACCGCCTATTGAGGAAATGAACGAATGTGTCAGTTCGTGCGTCAGAACGGCAGTTAATTCAGAAGTAATCGCGGACAGGCCCTTAATGGGCACGCGAATTTTTCCGTCGTAGATAGCGCCGGTCCATCGAGGAGCCTGCGTGATGTTGAAATACGCCTGGTCGGGATAAAGAATAACGGCTACTGTTTCAGGCGGCTCAGAGACAAGATCAATGCTGAGCTGGCGATAGATGCTTTCCAGTGAAGTCAGAATCTGCTGTCCCAAACGGTAATCCGATACCTGGCGGTCATAGCGCAGAATGAAATGTGCGCTTTGGAGGACTCCTAGTTCGTTGTGGGCTCCAGCCTCTTTCTGGGCCTTCTCCAGACGGCTGGAGATCATCTCATCTGGCTTGAATTGCAGCGCTGCCTTCCATTCGTTAATCGCCAGCGAAATCTTGTCTTGAGCGTAATAAGCTTCTCCCAACAAGTAATGAGCAAACTGATCCTTGGGACTTACTTGAAGGAGATTTAACAATAGGTCTTCAGAGGATCTGTAGTCACCACTTAAATAGTATATGATCGCTAGGTTCGACAAAGTCGCGGGCTGCCTCTTGTCGAAGCTCAGGGCCTGTTGAAGACTTTCTTTGGCTCCTTTCAAGTCCCCCTTGACCCGCTGCAACATCGCCATTGAATTCAAAGTCTGAATGAGCTCGGTCTTGGCTCGGAGATCATTGGGATCAGACTTGACATTCTCTTTTAACCGTCTGATCACATCATCAGAAATTTCTTTTGATCCTTGACTTGTAGGCAGATTCATTAGGGGCTGAGTCGAGCCGGGGTTCTGGCGGACCCCGTATTCGACCGCAATTCCATATTTTCTGGGAGACGCGCCTGGAGGCTGGGCGGGTTTTTGAGTTTGGATTCTTTGGACTGAGGCCTTGGTCAAGCTCCGAACCCCATCTGCAGTTTGATACTTGACCCCGCTGGCTTCTTCCCAAGCCTTTTCTACAACCAACACATTTCCATCAGTTAGATAAATGACATCTGCGCTAAGGGTCAAAGACATTATCCAGATGCATATCAAAGCAGCCGAAACAGACTCTGTTTGCACCACTTTACGCCGCCAAGCGACCACCATGCGTTGGTTGATCTTCTTCATGTTGAACCATAAGGAAAAGCTTGCTGCGAGCTGAATGCAGTTCCCCTAGATAGAGTGACCGACCAGCTCATCTCATTTGGTTGCTTCGACAGTCTGCGCAATTCTCTGAGAGATTGTAAAATTTCCATTAACGTCTCTAGTCTTGATGACGCGCTCCACGCTAACCTTTCCGTTTCCCATGGGTTTAGAAATTTCTGTAATCTGCTCCGTAACTCTCAATCCATTGGAGAGGTTGAAAGGATCCAAGGTTTCTACCTGGGTCTTGGTTTCAACACTTCCATCGGGCAATCTTCGTTCTTCCCCTGTGACCCTTTGG
Source organism: Terriglobia bacterium (assembly GCA_041478005.1). GTDB lineage: Bacteria > Acidobacteriota > Terriglobia > Versatilivoradales > Versatilivoraceae > JBGOVH01. Next base: position 7,090 of record JBGOVH010000111.1, read on the forward strand.
GAAAGAATCAGGCCCGTAGAGTTAACGCTCCGAATCTGTGGATTTATGTTTCGTGATTCGAGCAATCTTTGATACTTCTTGGTCCCGTCTGGTCTCTCCGTCTGGGTTTCGATCAACTTATCTGTTACCGAGAGTTTTCCGCTTTCGCCGGACTTTTGAACTACCGTTTCTTTTCTAAAGGAACTTTCGCTGAGCTTAGTCGTAGTTTCTCTTGAGGTATCCGCAACGGTCAGTC
>JBGOVH010000523.1:0-3064 GCA_041478005.1 Terriglobia bacterium
ACAATGATTCTAAAGGTCTTGCGGATGCTTTGTAGGCCGGGTCCCCTGACCCGGCGCATTTTTTCACACCTTCCCTCCGGGCGTCCACCGTATCGTTAGCCGGTGGTATCGGCCTGCGGCCTCAACCACCGGCTAATGGCTGGCAAGCCTTCGGCTTGCGCCAAAGGAGCGGGAGACAGGCAAGAGTGCCTGTCTCCACGTTATCCTTCGATGATTCCGGTCGAAATCTTTTCTTCCTGCAACCGCAGCAGATGGTGGGCCTCTTCCAAGGTGACCTCCCTAAATCGAATCCTGTGGCCCACGGCCAATTGAGCCGCTTTGGGCAGGTCGGCGCTGATGACTACTGCGATTTTTGGATAGCCTCCCACCGTTTGATGGTCTGACATCAAGAGTACCAATTGCCCATTTGGCAACACTTGCAGGGCGCCCCATGGAATCGGATCGGAGATGATTTCCTGGGGTGAGGCTTGCAGTTTGGGTCCTTCCAATCGATAACCCATTCGATCGGAGTTGGGAGTGATACGGTACCCTCCCTGAAAAAAAGTCTCGATCACTTCAGGAGAGAAGCAGTGTGATTGCGGACCCGCTAGAACTCGCAATACAAACGGGTCTTGATATTCCCATAAGATTTCTGGTCTTACCTTACGAACTATGTGTGGCGACATGAATAATGCCACATGAGTGTCGTTCTTTGACTCTCCCCTCACCCCCTGCGCATCTCTCACTGGGAGAGGGGTGGAGGCTTGAGAAGCCTCGACAAGGCTCCAATGAGGGTGCGACAGAATAACCGGCGCAGTGTATGGATTCGGCCCTCTTCCAAGCATCCCGACTGCGTGCAGCAGATCACCTCTCTGCAAACATCTGCCTCCAAGCCCGCCCCATCCCGTCCTGAGGTCAGTACAGCCGCTGCCCAGGATCCAGTCCGTTGTAAACCCTCCTTCCACGCTCAAATAAGAGCGTACTCCCCGAACCCTCTTCCGAAAAGCCAATATACTTCCGTTGCGAACTCTGAGGCTTTCCCACTGGGGTACAGGATTTCCGTCCAGCGTGGCTGACAGGTCGGCGCCCGTGATGGCAATGATTGTATCGTGCAGGATCTTCAATTCCAGCCCTGCGAGGGTGATCTCCAGGCAAGCCGCGTTAGGAGAATTTCCGAGCAGTCGATTCGCAATGCGAAAGGCGTACAGATCCATTGCACCGCACTGACCGACCCCCAGGCGCTGATAGCCTATTCGTCCGAGATCTTGAAGTGTCGACAGAATTCCAGCTTTGAGAACCCTGAAGCTGGGCGATGGAGTCTCCGGGGCTGGTGCCATCCGCGCTCACCCGTTTTCCGACTTTTGCATTTCGAATTCCTTCCGGCTGATTGCCAGAAAGGCAAGACGATCACCCGGTTCGAGGAGGCAGGGGTTCTTTCTCGTAACATCAAACAATTTCAGCGGAGTCCTCCCAATAATGCGCCATCCGCCTGGACTCTCAAAAGGATAAATACCCGTTTGTTGCCCGCCGATAGCGACTGAGCCGGCCGGCACTTGTTTACGCGGCTCCTCCAGTCTAGGAGTGGTGATTCTCGAAGACATTCCCCCCAAATAGGGGAATCCGGGGCTGAAACCGATGAGACAGACCCAATACTCGGGGTGGCTGTGCAGTGCGACGACCTCATCACAAGAGAGCCCGTTGTGCCTGGCAACAAATTCCAGGTCCGGCCCCAAATCCACGCCATAACAGACGGGGATCTCGACGATTTCTGTCCGGCCGGCTGGGGTGTAGATTTCTTTTAGTTCCAACTTTGTCAAGGCGCTTGACAATGATTGAAAGCTGGTTTGCAGCGGGTCGTAAAGAATGCCAAGCGAACGATAGGCAGGAATCCATTCAATTACTCCAGGAATGGCGACTTCCTCTAAGCGCTTTGCCAGATGGTGCACCTGCGAATTCACTTCACGTGAGATTTCTTCGGCGAATTCAACCAAAAGCATTCGATCGCCGCTCGGTTTGATTCGTAAAGTCACGATGGAATCTCCCTTTGCAACAACCCAACGACGATTCATCAGAAAACCTCATCAGTAATCAGTATAAAAGTTTTCCCCAACAATCTCAGCGGTTTTCTGAAAGTTGGGCCAATCGCTTCACCTGAGAAAACTTCTTCCACTATCGGTCAACTCGACCTCCACGACGCTTCCACTTTCCTCTAATATGTTTCCCACGCCACGAATGCTTGCGCTATTTCTCCAACGCTTCCGGTGGGCAATGAACCCGCCAAGTCTTTAGTTTCTCTGAGGTTTTCATTTCAAGAAGCTGCATAGGGGCCCAAAATTCCCTGGAAATCAAGAGCTTGTGCCAGGCTTCCGAAGTGGTGGGCAAATTGCTGCAACTGTTGTGCTGCAGAGGGAAAGTTATTTCTACGTGTCCGTCCTATTCCGGTTTAAGGGCATTTTGAATCAATGCCCCCAGTGGACTAGGCGGAAGATGCAAGCTGTTCACCCAGCTCTGATTTTCACCTAATTGGAGAGAACGCAACCCATGGCCAAGATCAAGAAATTGCCCGATCGACCCTTTAAGGTAAAATTCAAGATCTTTCGTTTTGGTTTCACAGACTTTGACATTTTCGTTCGACGCTTCGCCACCCACGCGGATTGGAAGATTGCAAGTGCCGATGAATTTGCCCACACTTACGCGTTTGCCAATGGTTGGAATGCTGCACTGCACGTCGATGGGGATATTAGCGTTTACTCACCCGTCTTATCACGTGATCAGGCAAAAGAGGTATATCGAATCATCGATGTGCTCATTCAGATGGACGTACGACTGGGAGAGAACGCTGAAGTTCACGCTTACTATGAGACAATCAATGATCCCAAGACTTGGTTTCCCTACCTGCAAAAGATATCCTTTGAGTTCTTCTGTGCCAGCGCTATGGTTTTGTTCCTGACCACTAAAGCGATTGAAATCATGTTTCAAAATGTGCTGAGTTGGCCGGAAGTCGTGCTATTTGAGCTGTTGGCATTTGGATTCGCGATGGGGTTTGCATTTTTTCTCTTTCAAGGACACCTTCGCGGCGGAGAAG
>JBGOVH010000425.1:0-3634 GCA_041478005.1 Terriglobia bacterium
GCGGCTGATAGTTCACGAGATGCAGATAGGCGAGCCGGGCTTCGCGGAGAGTCGCATTGACTCGGCTCCGCATTTCTAATCTCTGCGCCTCCTGCCAGAACCGGGCCTCTTCGGTGGAGAGCGACAACACCGGCTGCCTGGATCGGTAGGAAGAGATGTTAATGTTCAACTCTGGGAAAAGAATCTGGTCATCGTCGATTTGAAATCTGAAGAGCGTTTCCGAAGGCTTGGAATGGCTCTGCAGAGAAAAGAGCCAATTATTCAGATCTGTTTCAAGAAGACGGATAATTTGCTGTTGGCGCTCTTTTCGCTGAAACTGCTGCCGACTTTCCTCGCCTTTAAACGTCCTGAGCGCAAGCAGTCCGATAAAAAGTGACGGCAGAAGGACAGTGAGCCCAAAAAGGAGGACCCATTTGCGGCCGCTTCTTAGAAATTCGGAAAAGGTGCGCATGACGTGATTATATGCCCGCTGGATTATCAAATGTTGTGTTTAGGTTAAGTCCAGGTTAAGTTCTTGTCAAGATCAAGGCAGCAATCACGTTTGAGTTAAGCTGCAAATAAGTCAAAGATGGGGTGGGCCAAAATGATCTTTTGCCTCAGAGCACTTGGGCGTTGGCTTCATACATTCTTACCTATTGGCTTGCTTGGGGCACTCTTCCTTTATGCACTCTGGCCTTGGCTATCCTTTCATCAAGGGAGAGCACAGCCAAGGACACTAGTCTTTTACGGCTCCAGTATTCTGGAAGAGGTGATGAAGCGAGCGATTTTCCCAGCTTTTCAGAGTTTATGGTTGAAGAAAACTGGTGAACATGTTGAGATCATCAGCGCCTTCTCCGGCTCGGGTACGATTACAAATCAACTCCTGATGGGTGCACCTGCCGAACTTGCCTCGGTTTCGCTCGAATTGGATGCACAACGACTTAGCGACTCTCATTTAACGGGAAATCAGAGCTGGCGGTGCTTTCCTTACAATGGTGTCATCAATCGAACCCCTATTATTTTCTTGGTTCGTCATGACAATCCCAAGGGTATTCATGATTTTGCTGACCTCACCCGACCGGGAATCAAAGTGGTTCATCCCGATCCTTTGACTTCGGGAGCGTCTAACTGGGCGATTGTGGCCGAATATGGATCTGCCCAAAGACTCAATCCAGACCAGCCACAGGCCGGACACGATCTGCTTTTTGGAATCTGGAGAAACGTTGTTGCTCGAGCCTCTTCGGCCCGGGCTGCGCGAACCCTGTTTGAAAATGGCTTCGGCGACGTGCTGGTCACTTACGAGCAGGACGTGCTCAGTGATTGTCAGCATGGCAGACTGCGAGCTGAGATCGTATATCCGCACAGCTCAATTTTGAGTGACCAAACGCTAGTAGTGATTGACAAGAACGTAAGGCCAGAGGAGCGCAATCTTGTTGATACCTGGAGTGCCTTTCTGTGGAGCGAACAAGCACAACAGATCTTTGTCGACTCCGGCTTTCGAAGTGTCAAAGAGTGCTTGAATGAGGAGAAACAAGACTTCGGAAAAATTGCAGACCTGTTTCAGATCGAGGACTTCGGTGGATGGGGAAAAGCCAAACGCGACATCATTGATGGTGTCTGGAAGAATCAGGTTTTGAAAGAATTAGGAAGATGAGCCTGCCTGCTATGGATTCATTGAATCTACGTTTCAAAAGACCCTCCGCAATCATGCCCGTGGGACTCCTGGTTCTGTTCCTGCTTCCGCTGCTCCTTTTGCCGCTGGCAGCGATCTTCTTCTTTGCCTTTAAAGGGGGCGTCACAGCATTCGCCAGTGCCTTGTCAACCCCCGATGCCCAATTTGCAATGCGCTTTAGCTTGCTGATTGCTTTCGCAACGGCGGCTATCAATGCCTTGCTTGGCACTTTTGCTGCTTATGTGCTTAGCAAATACCGCTTCTTCGGTAGGCGGCCATTAGGCATCGTGATCAACTTGCCAGTAGCAATTCCCACCGTCGTCGTGGGCACTTCTCTCCTCTTATTATGGGGCCCAATGGGTCTGCTTGGATCATGGCTCGACCGATTTGGTCTGCAGCCTATGTTTACGCCTGTTGCCGTGTTATTAGCGCATCTTTTCGTAACATTTCCCTATATGCTTGGGGCAGTCAAGCCACTTCTCGATGAGCAAGAGGTCACCTATGAAGAAGCAGCCCACACCATTGGAGCCACCCGCTGGCAAACATTCCGGCACATCATCCTGCCATCCTTAAGAGGAGGTCTCTTTAGTGGGGCTCTCTTAACTTTCTCCCACTCGCTGGGTGAGTTTGGCGCCACCGTATTGGTTTCGGGCAATCTCCAGCTGCGAACCCAAACCGCGCCTCTGTACATCTTCTCTCAATTCGAGGCAGGCAACATTGCCAGCGCAAATGCGGTTGCTGCCGTTTTGGCACTTCTTTCCTTCTTAATTTTTTTCCTGCTCATTCGCTATACGGGACGACCTCAAAGAAGCGGAGAAGAGTCCTAATCAGGAGGAGAAGGATGCAATTAACGTGGCTTAGAGAGGTTTAGGAAATGGCCCGAGCATGCTTCATGCCAGCGTGTTGGAAGTTGCAAATTCCAACCCGGCAGTCTCTTAGGAGATCATGTCCATAATCTTGAAACAACTTGCCAAGGGATACGGAAGCCAATTCATCGTGGATAATGTCTCCCTCGAAATCAACAAGGGAGAGCTGTTCGTGTTGTTGGGCGCCAGTGGCAGCGGGAAGACCACAATTCTACGGATGATCGCGGGGCTCTCAAAGCCGGACCGCGGACGAATTTTTCTCGACGGACGCGACGTCACCTGTCTAACTCCGCAACAACGTGGCGTCGGAGTCGTCTTTCAGAATTACTCGATTTTTCGACACATGAGCGTGGCGGAAAATATTGAGTTCGGTTTGAAGATTCGCAAAGTGCCTGCCGCCAAACGGATCCAGCGGCGTGCGCAGTTGCTGGACTTGGTTGGACTGACAGGATTAGGAAGCCGTTATGCCGACCAACTTTCGGGAGGCCAGCAGCAAAGAGTGGCTCTGGCAAGGGCTTTGGCCTATGAGCCTAAGGTGCTGCTGCTCGACGAACCCTTCGGGGCCCTGGACGTAAAAACGCGCACGCAGCTGCGAAAAAGCCTGAAAGAGATTCAGCGCCGGCTGGGAGTCACGACCATTTTGGTGACTCACGATCAGGAGGAAGCATTTGAATTGGCCGATCGGATTGGAGCGATCGAGCGTGGAAGATTATTAGAGGTCGGCACGGCTGAGGAACTCTACGCGAGACCGAAATCCCTATTTGGAGCAACGTTTCTGGGGAATGGAACGGTGCTCATTGGACGGGTCGAGGATGGCGTCGCGCGCTTTGGTTCGCTCAGCCTGCCGATACCGGCGACAGTCCCCCATACTGAAGGGGCACCGGTGCAACTGCTCTTCCGCCCGGAACAAGTTGTCCTCAGCGTCGACATGCCAGAATCACAACGGCCGTTGATAGGTCGAGGTGAGATCATAGAAGAGAGCTTTGCCGCTGCCTTTCGCCGTGTGCGGTTGCATCTGCCCCGCTTGCCTGCGACCTGGCAGATTTCTCCAGCATTGCCGTTCGGAGAACAGGGTCTCTTGGTTGACGCAGTTCTGCCAGCAGAGGATCCCCTGCCA
>JBGOVH010000140.1:0-6500 GCA_041478005.1 Terriglobia bacterium
CGACGGCGTTTCAGGACGAGTCTTCCAGCCTTGGTACTCATTCGACTCCTGAAACCATGAGTTTTTGCTCTTCTTCGATTATTCGGGCGAAATGTAGGTTGCATAAAGATCTGACTCCAGCCATAGACTATATGAATTGGTCAATTCTTACTCTTGGTGCTGAGTAACACGCAAGAGCCAAAATCAAAAACGTAATTTTTCTTTATAGCACAGCCTCGTTCCGGGGGTCAATTCAATTGATTCTACCCCAACCCACCGTCTAAGAGTAAGCGGTCGCACACCGCTTCATTTTTTTAGGTTTGAATCCCTTCGATTCTTGTGGTATATTTTTCAGTTAATTCTAGGCACGTCCAATGCCTTGAAATCAATCCAGTAAAAGAGTTTCTGGTTTTCACTTGGCTTAACTTTTCAGCAATCATCACATTCTGTTTGATGACTTTCTTCATTGACTCCACTCAGGAAACTCTCCTGCTTCGTTATGGACCCCTGGCAACAAATTCTGAGATTCGTTGAAGCGAGTATCAGCAAACAAAACTTCAATACTTGGTTTCGTCCCACTCAATTCAAACTTCTGGACGAGAACAACAATCTCTTTGTCTCTGTTCCAAACGAAATCTTTGAAGCTTGGCTGACACAGCACTATTTCGATTTGATTCAGGAAGCGATCGACCAGAATCATTTGGGAAGCCTTAAGATTTGTTTCCAATTGGAAACGATATCCCCTCCTCCAAGAAAAGAAGTATCCCCGCAAGCCACACCTCTTCAGAGAACTCTCGACTTTGATTCCGTAGAGTATCTTCTCAATCCTAAGTATACTTTCGATAGGTTTGTTGTCGGGTCGTGCAATCAGTTTGCTCATGCTGCTTCCTTTGCTGTAGCCGAATCCCCTTTCCGTACCTACAACCCACTGTTTATTTATGGCGGAGTTGGCTTGGGAAAGACTCACCTTATGCAAGCTGTGGGACACCGAATCAAAGCGGCTGATCGTAGGATTCGTCTGAGTTACGTCTCTTCGGAGAAATTCACCAATGAAGTAGTAAATGCCATTCGTTATGACAAGACGCTTGCACTTCGAGAGAAGTATCGTAGCGTCGACGTCCTTTTAGTTGACGACATTCAGTTCATTTCTGGCAAGCAAGCCACGCAGGAAGAGTTTTTCCATACTTTTAATTCTCTTTATGATGCACAAAAACAAATTGTTCTCTCGAGCGATTCTCTTCCCAAGGATATCCCTGATATCCAGGAGAGGCTCCAGTCCAGATTTGAGTGGGGATTAATAGCTGACATTCAACCGCCGGACTTGGAGACTAAGGTTGCCATCTTAAAGAAGAAAGCAGAGTTCGAAAACTTTGAACTGCCAGACAATGTGGCCTTTTATATCGCTAGCAAGATCAAATCCAATATCCGCGAATTGGAAGGATCATTGGTAAGATTGATGGCGTTCAGCTCCTTAAGAGGTGAAAAAGTAACTCTCAACATGGCCCAAGAGGTTCTTAAGCACATACTAAAATCACAAGAAAAACACATCAGTATTGAGCAAATCCAGAAGATTGTTGCAGATTACTACACCCTAAAGGTTTCAGAACTCAAATCTAAGAATAATTCCAAGATCATTGCCCATCCTCGGCAAGTCGGAATGTATTTGTGCCGGCAACTGACCAAGGCGTCTCTACCGGACATTGGAAGGGAGTTTGGTGGAAAGCATCACACAACCGTTCTGCATTCCATCAAGAAAGTCGATGAGAAGAGAACTGCGAACAAGGATTTTAACAACCTGATCAACATGTTTCTAGAATCTTTTCAGTAGGAACAATCATGGTTTTTCACAACCTTGGTTGATAAGATGTGTATAATCTGTGGATGAGATCGGCTGAGGATTTTTTCATTCCCATGAGGATATCATATTGGGGGGGGTTCAGGCCTTTTTCCACAGTCCAAACAACTAACAGGGTTAGATATCACTTCAGTTACTCAGTTATTCTTCAATACTACTAATACTACGACTAAGAGTAATGATATTTTGATTAGGATTAGTTGACTATGGAATTTACAGTCAGAAAATTTGATATCCTCCGAGAAGTAAGTCTTACCCAGGGAGTAATCGAAAAAAAGACCACAATTCCCATCCTGGCAAATCTCCTAATGGATGCTGAGGGAGAGAGTCTGCATATCGCGGCCACTGACTTGGATGTGGGAATCAAGTCTTCCTGTCCGGCAAAAGTGAAGAAGGCCGGAGCCATTACTACGCCGGCAAAGAATTTTCTTGAGATTATTCGTTCTCTGCCAGATTCGGATATTAAGATCAAGGCGCTTGAGAACAGCTGGGTTCAGATCACTTGTGCGTCGGCCTCTTTCAAGATTGTAGGCCTGCCTCAAGATAACTTCCCCAATTTGCCTGAGCTAAAGAGCAGCCTGGTTGAGATTCCAGGCAAGTTCTTGCTTAACCTAATCAACAAAACGATCTTTTCAATTGCAAGTGAGGAATCACGCTACACGATAAATGGAGCCTTGCTGATCCTAAAACCCCTGAGCGCTACGATGGTAACAACAGATGGACATCGATTGGCGCACATCGAAAAACAAGTCCAACTGGATCTCAACACAGAAATCAAGACCTTAATACCAAAGAAAGCCCTGGCTGAGTTGCAGAGATTGCTTGCTGAAGCTGATGAAAAAGATCTGGTTAGCTTTGGCAAGGATGAGACGCATCTCTTTTTCCGGATCAAGAATCGCTTGATGATTTCTCGTATGCTTGCGGGACAGTTCCCAAATTTTGACGCAGTTCTTCCGAAAGAGAACAAGAAGACAGTTGTGTTGAACAGGGAGGACATTACGGGCGCCATCAAGAGAGTTTCGCTCCTGGCCGATGACAAGTCTAAGTCCATTAAGATATTGCTTGAAACCAATCGGTTGGAACTCAGTTCGAATAATGCAGACCTAGGAGAAGCCAGGGAGGTCTTAGAAATTAGCTATAATTCAGGGCCGGTGCAAATCGGGTTCAATTGCCAGTATTTGTTGGATTTTTTGCTGGTGACCGAAGACACCAAGGTAAGTTTTGATTTTAAAGATGACCAAAGTGCGGGGCAACTTCGCCCAGCAACTGAGGAAGAGTATCATTATCGTTACATCGTTATGCCCATGCGTTTGTGATTTAGAGTTGCATTATGTAAGGATCATTCAGTCTCGAAGTCAATTCGTTGAGAGAATAACAAAGAAATTGGCAGTCCAGAGGAACGGTTTTGCTCCAGAGACCCTAAACATCTGTTATCTTGCCTCCAACAATATTTCATCAACCGCTGGTCTCACAGATATTCAATCCCAGTTGTATTCCCAGCTTAAAGAAAATAGTGACAAGGAAATTAGTCTCCGGCGTTGTCTGGTTAGACCTCATTGAAAGTTGCTGCGCGGAGACAAATTCACTGAGTAAAGGTAAAGGGGCATGAGTGAAGAGTCAGGAGAAAATCAAAATTGCAAGGGTTAATCCCAAGGAACTAATGGAATCCAATAATATGAACGGGAAGGATTCTGAAAAAGAAACAGCCTATGATGCTTCCAGTATTAAGGTTTTAGAAGGGTTGGAAGCCGTCAGGAAGCGCCCGGCCATGTATATTGGCTCGACAGGAGAACTGGGGCTGCACCACCTGGTTTACGAGGTCGTGGACAATTCCATTGACGAGGCACTGGCTGGGTACTGTAATCGAGTTGATGTTACCATTCACAGTGATAATTCGGTAACCGTTGTGGACAACGGACGCGGTATTCCGGTGGATTTCCATGCCGGAGAGGGCAAGTCTGCAGCTGAAGTTGTCATGACGAAACTTCATGCCGGTGGGAAATTTGACAGCAACAGTTACAAAGTGTCTGGTGGACTTCACGGAGTTGGAGTCTCTTGTGTCAACGCTCTTTCTGAAGATCTCGATTTGGAAATCTGGAGAGACAAAAAAGTTTATCAGCAAACTTATCATAAAGGGAAGCCGGTTGAGCCTCTTCAAGAAACAGGGCATACTGATCGCAGAGGGACCAAGGTCACATTTAAGCCAGATACGACCATATTTGATGCAACTGTATTCAATTTTGATACCCTCTCGCAGCGTTTGCGGGAATTATCCTTTCTGAACAAGGGGGTCGTGATTACGATCACTGATGAACGCTTCGAAAGGAAGCATGAGTTCCAGTATTCAGGAGGAATTTCCGAGTTTGTCAAACATCTTAACAAGAATAAGAGTGTTCTGCACGATCCTCCAGTTTACTTCGAAGCCAGCAAAGACACAGTCAACGTGGAATTGGCTATCCAGTACAACGATACCTATACGGAAAACGTATTCTCGTTTGCCAACAACATCAACACCATTGACGGAGGAACACATTTATCTGGTTTTCGCTCCGCCTTAACCCGCACGATCAATAATTACGGGCAGTCAGCGGGATTATTTAAGGATCTAAAGGAGAATCTCACAGGCGATGACGTGCGAGAAGGTCTAGTGGCGGTAATCAGCGTCAAACTCCCGCAACCGCAGTTTGAAGGTCAAACCAAAGGAAAACTGAATAGTGATATTAAGGGCTTGGTCGAGACCTTCATTAATGAAAGACTGTCGGATTATTTTGAGAAGAATCCCAGCGTAGCACGAAAAATCATTGGAAAGGCCATTGAAGCTGCTCGGGCCCGCGAGGCCGCCAGGAAAGCCCGCGATTTGACTCGGCGCAAAGGAGCGCTTGATTCGGCTTCGCTTCCAGGAAAACTGGCCGATTGCCAGGAGAAAGACCCGCAGCGCTGCGAGATTTTTATTGTGGAGGGCGATTCTGCCGGGGGTTCGGCGAAACAGGGACGAGACAGGAAATACCAGGCTGTTCTTCCTTTAAAAGGGAAAATCCTCAACGTGGAAAAGGCCCGCTATGACAAGATGCTGGGGCACGAAGAAATTCGAAACATGATCACTGCCTTGGGGACGGGTATTGGTAAAGACGATTTCGATTCAGCCAAGCTGCGTTATCACAAGATTATTATCATGACGGATGCGGATGTGGACGGATCCCATATACGCACTCTCTTGCTCACCTTTTTTTTCCGTCAAATGGTGGAACTCATAGAGCGAGGGCACGTCTTTATTGCACAACCGCCTTTGTTTAAGGTCAAAAAAGGTAAAAAGGAATCGTACATCAAAGATGAAAAACAATTGACCCGTGAGTTGATGCGAAGCGCTACAGAAGATATCGAGGTCAAGATCGGAAAGGAGAAGCAGCCCCTGCAAGCGCGGCAGCTCACCACTTTTCTGTGGAACCTGGTCGACTACAAAACATTCTTTGATAAACTGGAAAAACGCTTGAGAGACCGGAATCTTGCACAGGTCCTAATCCAGAGTGGGCTTGAAAACAAGTCTCAGCTGGCCCTTAGGAAGAATGTGGAGGCGATTGAGCCCGCCATTCGTAAATTGGGGTATGAAACGGAGATCGTGTTGGATCAAGAGCACAGTCTGCACAATCTGGTGGTTTCTGGCGGAAAGGATAACGGAAATTATCGAAAAGTGATCGACCTCGATTTCTTTTCACTGCCTGAGTACAAACGTGCTGTCGCCTTAACCCACTCCTTGGCTGAATATGACCAGTCACCATTCGGCGTTGAAGGGAAGAATATCTCTAAGATTGAGTTGTCGACGCGTGAGCAGCTCTTGGAAACGGTCCTAAGCTCCGGGAAAAAGGACTTTCACATCCAGCGCTACAAAGGTCTAGGGGAGATGAACCCAGAACAACTTTGGGAAACCACAATGAATGTGGAGACCCGCTCCCTCCTTCAAGTCCGCATTGACGATGCCGTAGAGACGGACGAGATCTTTACCATTCTCATGGGAGATGCCGTAGAGCCGCGCCGCAAATTCATTGAAGACAATGCGCTGGACGTGAAGAATTTGGACATTTAAGAAACCCTGAAACTTAAGGCTTTGCTGGAACCTCATATTTACTAACAGGGTGATAAGTAGACCGACAGGGCAGTGACCTTGCCCTCATCCCCCTCACAAGGCCGGGTGAGGGGTTTTCCTCAGGGAGAGGCTTTTGGGCATGTCTGGATGCTGATGCACTCACTAATAAGCGGAGAAGTGACCGCAAGGATACCCAATGGAAGGACAACTGTCGTTTAATCAGACGCCCGTCAACATCGAAGATGAAATGAAGCGTTCCTACATTGATTATGCCATGAGCGTAATCATTGGACGGGCGCTCCCGGACGTGCGAGACGGTTTGAAACCGGTCCACCGCCGCATTCTTTATGGGATGCAGGAAATGGGACTCACTCATAATAAGCCCTATCGGAAGTGTGCCAAGATCGTTGGCGAAGTGATGGGGAACTTTCACCCTCATGGGGATGCTGCCATTTACGATGCCTTGGTTCGTATGGCTCAGGTTTTTTCCATGCGATATCCCTTAGTGGGCGGTCAAGGAAACTTTGGATCGCTGGACGGTGACCCCCCTGCAGCCATGCGATACACAGAGGCCAGGCTGGCGCG
>JBGOVH010000058.1:0-9421 GCA_041478005.1 Terriglobia bacterium
ACGTGCAAGGTACCGGTAAGATCGGCGTTATGGGAGGCGATGGGATCCATGATAGACTTTGGCACTGAAGGAATTGCCGCCTGATGGAGGACATAATCGATCCCGTGGACAGCTCCCTGCAATTCCTTCAAATCGCAGATGTCTATCTCTCTGAAATCAATCCTGTTTTTGAAAATCTCCAGGTTTTCGCGTTTTCCCGTTGCGAAGTTATCGATCACTCTGACGGTGGCTTCCCGTTTGAGCAACTCTTCAATGATACTTGAGCCAATAAAGCCTGCGCCACCAGTTACCAGATAATGGGCCATATAATAGATCTCCCCTCTTAAGTTCCCAACCGCAACATTAACACAGCCAATGTCCAATTCTAACAAAGCCGCCGGAGTTCTGTGTCCTATTGTGATAAAATTTCAATTGAGTCTGTCGAGGATAACTCAACGATTTGAAGAAATTAAGCTTACCCTGCAAATCGTCGATAAGAAAAAGGATCGGCATCTAGGAACATTTCCTGAAGTTTTTTGATCAAACCATGAAGGGCAAACTCTCAGATCAACTAATCTCGGAGCCGCTGAATACGATTTACGCCAAAGGGCAAACTGGCGTATTAGTTGTGTATCGCGGCACGATTGAGAAGAAGGTTTTCTTCGAACAAGGCTGTTGTGTGCTTGCGAACAGCAATGTCCCGGAAGAAGATCTGGGAGGGCTGCTCATCAAGATCGGCAAGATAACCCCTGACCAGTTGGAAGCTGCAGAGAGAAAAGGTTCGAAGCAACTGCTCGGAAAATTTCTGGTGGAAGCCAATATTCTTATGGCGGATGAATTGACAGATTTCCTGGTACTACAATCCCAGGAGATTATTTATCCCATCTTTAATTGGAACTCCGGCGAATTTGAATTTCAAATTGGAGCAGTCTCTTTGAGAGATGGGCAGAAACTAAGCCTTTCTGTTCCCAATTTGATCTTTGAAGGAATCCGCAGAATCAATAATCCCGAGATTGTCCACAAAGGGCTGCGAGGGTTGGATAAATTGATTCGGTTTTGTCCACACTACGAATCCAAGGTCTCCGAGATATTCCTCAAACCTGACGAGGCCTTCGTTCTCAGTAGGGTGGATGCCTCAACCCGAATCTCCGAGATACTCCAGCTCTCTCCCCTGGGATTGGAAGTAACGCAGAAAATTCTCTATGGCTTTCTGTCGACAGGAATCATTGAATTTGTCTCTCCTGTGTCGGACTCTCCTCCAGTGGCCTCGACTGCAACTAAAACTCGTCCTTACCGTCCCAGCCCAGCTCCGGAATTCAATTTAGAAATAGGAAGCCAGAGCAAAGAGGATCCGGAAGACGATATGGGGACAGCAAAGGCTGAAATTTTTCTGATGCTGGATACGGCCAAAAACAGAAACTATTACGATCTCTTGGGCGTTTCCGCCACAGCCGCTTCAGATGAACTTAAGAAGTCCTATTACACTCTGGCAAAGAAATTTCACCCAGATCGATACCACCATTTGAAGGATACCGAGCTCAAGAATGCGCTGGAAATCATATTCTCTACATTGGCGCAGGCCTATGACACTCTCAAAGTCCCCGCAACTCGGGGCAGCTACGATTCCAAGATCTACAAACTTGACGCCACACCCTCTGCGGAGGACAAACCCCCAAGAGTGAATTCTCCCTCAACCGCTGCTGGTTCGGGCCAGCAAAAACTAGCTGAGCTAAACTATCGTCAGGGGCGTGGGTACCTCGATCAACAGGACTACTGGAGCGCCATTCAGGCCTTTCGCCAGTCGGTGCGCCTGGAGCCCGGAAATGCGCGTTATCGCTATTATCTGGGGGTGGCTCTTTCTAAGAATCCAAAATGGCGCCGCGAGGCGGAGGAGCATTTTGTGAAGGCGATTGAAATAGAGCAATTCAATGCCGAATATTACATTGCCCTGGGAGCACTCTACAAAGATGTGGGAATGCTAAAGCGGGCTGAAAGTCAATTTAAGCAGGCGTTGCAGATTTCTCCGCATAACGCAGCTGCTCAAGAAGCCTTGGAAGGTTTGCAGGAGTCCAACGGGAAAGGCAGCAAGGCACTCAATTCGCTGAAAAATCTCTTTCGAAAAAGATAGAGCAGGTCTGTAAGCCGAATCCTGTGTTCTTGGTTGCTTCCCTGAGGGAGCGACGTCGAACAACGGTCATTCCTCTAGCCTGAAAGTTACCTTTCAGATCAAGCATCCTACCCGGATGTCAAGCGGCGCGGGTCACGCCTCCATCCCTATTTGGATTTGCTCCGTGTGGGGTTTGCCAGGCTTGTCTATTGCTAAACAACCGGTGCGCTCTTACCGCACCTTTTCACCCTTACCCCAAGGGCAGTGATGAGGTGATAAGTAAGATGCCGAACCGTTCGTGCACTGGCCACTTATCACTCATCACTGCCCTTGGGGCGGTATATTTTCTGTTGCACTTTCCGTACTCTTGCGAGCCCCCCGCGTTACGGGGCACACCACCCTGTGGAGTTCGGACTTTCCTCCCGCCAGGTTCTTGCGAAACCTGACCGGCGACCGTTCGACCTGCTCCACGAGAATTATGTGCCAAGATTGATGAGAATTGAAGGACTTTGTCCTCGTCCTCGGTTTCTAAGTCTGATGACGACGAGGACGATTCTCAGATTGAGTCACGGCTTAAGCCTCGCCCTGTTATTGTCCACTTCCCTGATTCCAATAAATCTTCAGATTGTGTGTGGCCCGGCCAGAGGCGATGATATCGAGAAAGCCATCCTGGTTGAGATCGGCCACGGTCAGATCCTCAGTGGCCATCCCTCCATCGTCGACAACGTATTTCTTGCCGCTATTCCACTCTTCGTCTTGCGGGTCATAAATCACGATCCCCGGTTTCAATTCAGGATCACCGGCTTCGCGCCATCCCATAACCAGTTCATCGTCGCCATCGCCATCCAGATCGGCGCACCAAATGGCATGTCCCTGTTTCAACTTGGTATCCAAAACTCTCCTCTTCCACATCGATCCAGCCTCCGCTGGTGGCAAATACACAACCACTTGGTGACCGTGCCAGGGTTCGATTGCGGCCAGGTAGCGCTTGCCACTCTTAAACTTGCCCATTTTTATTTCTCCGCCGCCTGGAACACCATTTTCTTCATCATTTCCTTCACCCAATTGGGACTTGCTCCATTTTCCATCTTTGCCGCGATCAAAAACAAAAACTCCTTCCAGACTTGCTGTAATAATTTCATCCGCTGGATCGTCATCGTAATTGGCCACCCAGAAATTGTGAAGCGCGTGCAGAGATTCGTCAATAATCTCGATTTTCCACGCTTCGTTCGACGGGTCGGAGGGCATCTCAAAAGCCATAAGCCGGACTCCCTTGCCTTCGCCCCAATTCGGCGGCTTGGTGCCGCGCCCCTGCAGGGGAGCTACAATCAGTTCCTTTTTTCCCCGACCGCGGCAGTCGGCCCAACGAATGCGATGCAAAGTGGGTTCTGATCCGATCGGAATCATGGACCAGCGGTTTGATGAATCCTCTGGCTGGCGGAACCACTGCAGACTCCCGCCAGATTGAGTGTTGGTTGGCATCCACTCCGCGCCGATCGCCAGGTCGAGGCGGCCATCCCCATCGATGTCATATGCGGCAAGACAGACATTATCCTTCTTCGTAGCCCCTTCCATGATCAGGTGTTTTTTCCAACTGGGATTCTCAAACCACACGGCTTGTGTCTCATTAATGGCCACCACATCGAGTTTTCCGTCATGGTTGATGTCAGCCACAATCACTCCGTAACCGATGCCAAACTGATTATCCAGCACCTGTTCTACAAACTTAGGGAAGGGCTTGGCTGTTGGGGAGAGTGTGTGTGAGATCACTGGGATTGTCATGAGCAATCCAGTGAATAATGCAATTGGTGCAAATTTTGCGGTCCACATGATTCGCTCCATTACGGGGCAGGAAAGACCTTCATCCAGGAGTGATCCAAGAATGCTTTCACTCATCCCCAACAATAACTGCGAAACCCACACTTGAGTGCATCACAATGAGAATGCTCAATCTTTTCCCAGGAATTGATGTCGCCCGAGAATATCTTTTGTTGATAGATCTCGGCGAGATTGAGAAGCTGATCTTCAATTTCACTTCCTGCATGGATTGTCTTCCAAACAATGCCTTCGCCGGGCTCTCGCAAGAAAACAAGCCCAGTCTCTACGCTCGCGCACTTTGTTGCCTGCATCAAGGCGTTGGCATAAATTTCCATCGGGACCCGAAATTGTTCCGCCTTGTTTTCTGACAGGTTGGAATACTTATAGTCCAACATGACGGCATGTTTCGCCTCCATTGCGAACGCATCCATTCGCCCCCGGATCAACAGTTCGACATTGGGCCGGCCTAACGCAAGAACAAATGGAACCTCGCGTTTGAAACTTGGATTCCACGAGATTCTCTTCCAGAGAGAACTCTTCAAAAATCTCTCAAGATCGAGCTTCATCGAAGTTTGTTCTGCCGCCTCGATCCCTTGATAATCAGGCTCGCCGTTTAAGAGTGAATTCAATTGGCTTGAAATCTCCCTGTTTGCCGTTTGAACTGGGAATCGCTCGAGGACCTGGTGAACTAGATTCCCCAGATCTCTGGTGGACTGAGTCATTGTACGAGAAGGAGGATGCTCAGAAAGTTTTGAAAGATGATGAAGGTAAAAATAACGCTGGCACTTCGTCAAATCCGAGAGCGCGGTAGGAGAAAGCTCAATACTCTTCGGGGGATTTGGAATCCAGTAGAATGCCCTTTTCAAAACCTGGTCGAGTTCTGGGTCCATAGGTCCGATGTCACTTTCCTGCGGGGTCACAGACGATTGGAGTGAACCCCCCTCAAAGAGTATTTCTTCTTGTTTGCCTCCCTCTCTTATCGGGAGAGGGCTGGACGCTTGATAAGCGTTCAGAAAGGGCAGGTGAGGGGGAGAATCCCAAGGGGCAATGGTATTGCGGGAATCGCTTTCTTGCATGATTTGGGCGTTAACCGGGGACCATTCTAAACTTCCCCCCTTACCAAGGGGGGAATTCAAGGGGGGTCTCGCTTCTTCAACTCCCCTGTCAGCCAGCCTGCTTGCACTCATGAGACGTAGAGAAAACTGTTTCCGATTGATCGTTGCTTCGGAATCCACTCCACTGCGGACGCGTTCTAATGCTTCGTCCGCAGCGGGATCAAGCTTAATGATCTTGGCAAGCCACTGTTTCCACACCCCATTGCCGTGCGCACTCCCTTCACCCAGGACAAGATTGCGTTTGGCGCGGGTGGTGGCGACATAGAAAAGCCTTTTGGATTCTTCATACTCTTTATCCGTCTCACGCTTCAGGTAAGAGTGCATCATCAAGTTTGGCAGACGGTCCCGTCTCACACCGTAAGCAGCACAGGCGATGATTCCACATTGCTCGCTGAAACCGACTCGCTCGGCGCTTTCTCTTTTGACCGCTGACCCTAAGTCAGGAAGGAATACCGTGTCAAACTCCAGTCCTTTGGCCTGATGGACCGTCATGATTCTTACAACATTTTCCTTTTCGCCTATGATCTGGGCCTCAGAAGTCATATCGTCTCCCAAGCGCTGTCGTTCTTTCAAACGGTCGACAACCTCATCAAGAGACATCAAGCCGCTGCGGCCCAACTCATGGGCGATTTCAACAAGCTTACGGGCATTAGCCAATCGTTGCTCCCCATCAGCTTGCCCCGCGAGCACAGCGGAATAGCCACTTTCAAGCAGTATCTTGGATAACATCTCAGCAGGCTCAAGCCGGTCGCGAAGATATAGCAGAGTATCCATCAGAGGGGCAAAGGCCTTCAGGTTCTGTCCCCACGCAGAATGCACCGCCCTGGCTCGGACAAGGGCCAGGTAGAGAGACGAAAATCTTCCTTGGCGGCGAAAGTCCGCTAGCTCAAGAAGCTGATCAAAGTCCCACCCGACGAGAGGCGACGTTAAGACTTCAGATAATGCTAAGTCATCATTGGGATTTCGGACGAAGGAGAGCAAGGAAATCAAGTCAGAGATCTCCTGCCGCTGATAAAAACCCATTCCTTGGATCACGTAGGAGGGGATGGCCATTTCTTCCAGAGCAGCCTGATACACATCGAAACGGCCACGTTTGCGAAGCAAGAGCGCAAGTTGGTTGTAGCTCTGCCAACGCCCAGAGGCAAATCCTCCTTGGATGATCTGAGCGATGGCTCGTGCTTCTTCGGCTCGTCCTTGGGCTGCTTTAAGGTTGGGATCAGCGACTAACAGGATCGCTTCACCTGTAGGAAGAGTCGAATCCGCTGAGCCACCCTCCGAGGGCGGAGACAGCGCCTCCTCAGCTCCAAAGCAAATGCGATGGGTGAGGTCCTCTTCTTCAGGCAGGCTTTCTATACCCGTGCCATCCATTAGGAAAGAAAAGAGACTGTTGCTTAGATCGAGAAGATGCGGTTGGGAGCGGTAATTCTCTGCCAGGTGGAAAAAATCCCCACCCGAAGCAAGGATCCTTTCTTTCAGATGAACAAAAACGCTGACGTTGGCACGGCGAAATCGATAGATCGACTGCTTGGGATCTCCTACGATGAAGAGCCTGCCCCCAGTGAGATCAATCTTCTGCAAGAGGCTCCGGTAGGAGTCGTCCCTTTCGAAAGCACATTCGCTGTCGAGACTCTCTCCCAGCAGCGCCACCAGCTCTCCTTGAATTTCGTCCGTGTCTTGAAACTCGTCTACGAGAATGGCTTTAAACCTTTCTTTGCAAATGCGCCGGACTGCCAGGTTGAATTTCAGCAATTGGCGGGCGTTCAATAAAAGGTCATCAAAATCTAATGAGTGGTTTTCCGTCTTGGCCTGATGGTATTTTCTCTGGCATAGGCTGATCAGGTCAATCAGCTTTAAGGCCAGGGGAGCCCCTTTGATCGCACCGAATTGATTCAGCAGGCTGTTTTCTCTCTCAGGATCAAGGGCATCTCGAACCAACTGCAGGTTCGCAATCAAAACCTGATTCTCAGGCTCCTGGGATATTTTTCCGGGTTTCGCATGGGTGAGGAGTTGCTCTAACTCTACAGCCCGATGGGCCTCAGATTCTGGACTCAGTCCGCTCAGAAATCGCTCGATCTCGTCAAGGTGTGCCCGCACCTCCGAGACCCAGCGATTAGCATTTTCACCTGCGGGGCTGTGCACTTGAGCAATGAGCCGCAATGCTCTCTGCACCTCCTCTGTTCTGATCTTAAATTCCTTTTTCAGTGCTTCAATCGCAGCATTTTGCTCGATCCACTTTTGTTCGAGCCAATTGCTTGAGTGCGAATTATCGGACGACAGATCGATCCCAAGCCCATTCAGCCAGGCAAGCCCGTCTTCCACAATTTCCAGCAGGCGTCGCGGACCCTGAGAGGCGCCGCGCTCAAGTTGGAAATCTCGAAAGAGATCCTGAACATCCGGGTCTTCGGCCGTGATCCGGTCATGAATCACGGAGAAAACGGTTCGGCGCAGCAGATCGTTGGCAGTGGGTTCTGGCAAGACAACAAAACGAGGATCCAATCTGCTTTCGATGGGATAGTCTCGGAGCAGACCAGTGCAGAAGGCATGGATAGTCGAAATAGGCGCTGATACAATTCTAGATAGTTTCTGCCGCCAAAGTGCAATCTCTTCCGTCTCAGTCGTCGCTAGTTTTGCTCTGATCGCTTGCCGCACGCGCTCGCGCATTTCGGCAGCAGCTTTTTCAGTGAAGGTGATGGCCAAGATATTCTCGGGTTCTAGACCTGAATCAAGCAGTTTGAGATAAAGGCCCACCAGGGTGCGCGTTTTGCCAGTTCCCGCACTGGCGCCTACGACGGTGTTGACCTTAAATTCAATAGCTTGCTGTTGGCGTTGGTTAAGAAAAGTCTGCTTCATTCATCTACCGGCTGTTTCTTCGCCTCTATGGCGTCGCCGGCGCCGCTTGTCCAATAGCGGCAAAGCGAACCATAGGAGCATCCTTCACACATTCCTGGCTGTGGGCTTGGATGAAAACTCCCGTTTTGAATCCTTTGGATTTGGCGTTCCAACCCGGCAAAAAGTGCTGAGTTTGGTCCCGGACAAAGTGACTCAAGTGGCATCTCGAACTCGCAGCTTTTTTGCCTGGGATAGCGCAAAACAATGTAGCGCCCAAACAGACGGACTTGGTCAGAAGCGGCATTTTCATTTGCCCGCAGGGTTTGCAGGGCCAGGTAAAGATAGAGGGGTAATTGAAATGACAGGTGACCGACCGAAGAAGTCTTTGCCATTCGGTGAAATCGATTTCGATCTGCACTGTACTTGAAGTCTGTCACCTGAATGGATTGGATTCGACCTCGCTGGAGTCGAAACTGCACCCAATCAGGGCGGCCTTCCAGAAGCAGAATTCGATTGGAGAGAGGCAAGCTTGCTGATAATTCTCTTTCCAATAGAAACTCCTGGTCCTTGTCACCAAGGTTGTTAGTCGCAAACACGGCATAATCCTCCAGGGCATCCTTCAATTCGGACCGGCGAATCTTCCAGTAGCCCTGGTTCAATGATACCTGGTCTCTTTCCCAGGTCTCGGTGACTTCCTCGAAAATTTTCCGCATGCGCAGACTCTCGGCGCAGCCATCTCCGAAAACAGGAGAGAGATGAAACTGTCTCAGGACCTCGTGGGCAATCTTGCCGAGTTCAGAAGGCTGGATATCATCGTCTGGAGAATTGTGCGGCTTAAGCCCCAGGAAGTCTGAAGCAAAATGAACAAACGGACAAGAGGCCATTCTTTCGAATTGTGTTGGATTCCAGGAACGCGTTTCAAGATTGAGGATTTCTGTCATTCGATTCAGGTTCTTCAGGTCTGCAAAGTGACTTTTGAAAACGGCTGTCTCAGTCGCATTCATCAAGTAATGCTTCCGCTGCCTTTCGACTTTTGAAACCCACTGTAAGTGTTCCAGGTCGATGCCTTGTTTCTTGAATAGATCGTCTGCAAGAATTAGGGTTTCTCGACGGGTGTGTTCGTTTTCAGGCCGGTCTCGCCAGCTCACAGCGATGTGGTTCAGCAAATTCCAGGGGTCGAAGATTTCACTCCATGCGCGTTTTGTAGTGGAGACTCTTGATTTCTGTGCAAGTGGACATTCCTCGTTTTCTGAATTGAGGTTAATCTCTTCGATATAGATAGAGGGCAGCAATGGTTCGCCGTCCAGGGTATGCCGGGGATATGAGATGTGAAGGGACTCTTGTGTGCATTCCACAATGGAGAACAGCTGTAACGGCTCCTTCCGATTCTTGTCCAGGCTGGTGAGAAGAGCTTTGTTGAGTGTTGGAAATTGCAGAACGCCACCAAATCTCCCAGACAAGACATTGGCAATCAAAGGATTCAACTGCCTGCGGTCCGCGTCCTTCAAAAAGGGGCTCTCGCGAACTGGGCTCGGGAAATCACCTTCGCTCAGACCTACAAGGAATAGATGAT
>JBGOVH010000274.1:0-4740 GCA_041478005.1 Terriglobia bacterium
AAGCAATGATTTCAGAAGCTTAATTCTATAAAATGGGGTTATTGCATCTAAAAGACCTCGGGGCAGGCCCGTGCCCACCGTTATATGAAAACCGACCCACCCAAAAGACAGAAGGCCATAATCATCTTTCTTTCCGCGCTCGTCTTTCTCCTGTTCATTCTCGCAGTCCTGCAACAAGCGATTAATCTCAAACCCTATATGGAAGCTCCCGACCGGGATACCACTTTGCTCTTGTGGGCTTTGACATCATTGAATGTCATCCTTTTGGTCATCTGCAGCCTCATTCTTCTGCGAAATCTTTTGAAACTCTACTTTGAACGCAGAAGCCGGCAACTAGGCTCGAAGTTCAGAACCAAGCTCGTTTTTGCGTTTTTGAGTTTATCTTTCATTCCAGTCATTTTCATGTCGTTCTTTGCTTACTTCTTGATGAATCGAAATCTCGACAAATGGTTTAGCACCCCCATCGATCAGGTTGTTAACAATGTCGACTTGATTGTCAAAGAAGTGAGCGATGACGCGACCACGCATGCCCTGCAGAGTGCCAGGTTTCTGGCAAGCCATTCGGTTCTAAGGAATTGGGTTCTCTCCCCGGATAATGCAGATCTAAGTCAGCTGAAGAATTTGGCTTCAGAGTTTGATATTTCTCTTCTCTTTCTCTTCGATAAGTCCCGAGCACCTAT
Source organism: Terriglobia bacterium (assembly GCA_041478005.1). GTDB lineage: Bacteria > Acidobacteriota > Terriglobia > Versatilivoradales > Versatilivoraceae > JBGOVH01. Next base: position 681 of record JBGOVH010000274.1, read on the forward strand.
TTGTGCCTACAAAGAGAATGCCATTTACTTGCCCGATCAGCCGGAGTTCAAGAAAACGGCGGATCGGCTCAATCTGATTTCCTGGACCCATGGCCGAGTTCAAGTCTCAGATAAGGTTTTTGACAAACTTATCAATAACAGCGAGAAAAGAGAAGCCACTCTGGCGATGGTGGATGAAGACGGCCAAGACATCATCTTGGCAGGGAGCATGATCCAGCCTGGGAATTTTGAATCCCCTTCCAGCCTGGTCGTCGGTTACAAAATTCAAGGGGATATTCTTAAGCTCGCCAATCAGATTTCATTATCCAGTGAAGATTACAGAAATCGATCCAATCTACGAAAAATCGTTCGAAACAATTTCATGCTTTGGCTGGGACTCATTACTTTGCTGATTTTGTTTGCCGCCGTGTGGATTGGTCTTTATTTGTCAAAAAAGATTGCAATCCCAATCCGTGCACTCGCCGAGGCTTCTAACGAAGTTTCCAAGGGGAATCTCCTTTTCCAGGTCAACTGTCCGGCTGAAGACGAGTTGGGCATTCTGGTGGGTTCGTTCAATAGAATGACAGCTCAACTCTATGAAAGCTCTCAGAAATTGGAGCAGACCAACAGAGACTTGCAGGAATCCAACCAGGCACTGGAGAACAGACGGCGATACACCGAGGCGGTTTTGGAGAATATTCCCACCGGCGTCATTTCTGTAACTCCGACACACCAGATAAGCAAAATAAACAAAGCGGCTCAATGGATGTTGGAACACGATCTCTCTGAGCCGAAAAGAATCAAAGATGTCTTTCATCCTAACGACATTAATGAAATTGAAACCCTCATTGATAAGGCGGCACGCGTTGGAGTGGCTGCGCGGGATCTGCAGCTCCGCCTTCGCGGCCGCACCATTTACTGTGCCGTTACGGTGAGTTCGCTGGATGACCAACAGAACCCTTCTCTCGGATATGTCATGGTTATGGAGGATTTGACCGAATTATTGAAAGCTCAAAAAGCAAGCGCGTGGCGTGAAGTCGCTCGTCGAATGGCCCACGAAATCAGGAACCCTCTGACTCCCATACAGCTTTCAGCAGATCGACTTCTGAAGAACTATTTCAAATCAAAATCAGACTCTCCGTTCCCTGGTTTGACTAATGGATTTGAAAGCGTGCTCCAAGATTGCGTTCAGACGATTACCCGGGAAGTGTCTGCACTCAAAGGAATGGTGGACGAGTTTTCCCGCTTTGCTCGAATGCCTTCTGCCAACATGCTTCCCAGTAATATGAACATGATCATTGAGAATACGCTCCTCTCCTACGACGGACGACTGGGAGGAATTGTTGTTAACAAAGCACTCGCTCTTAATCTTCCCGAAATCAAGCTGGATCCGGAACAGTTTAAGCGTGTTTTCGTCAATCTTTTCGACAACGCGATTGAAGCCATGGAAGGCTCCGTAACGAAGGAACTCTCGATTCAAAGCTGCTTCTACCAAAGCAAAGAGACTGTCCAGGTGATTGTCAAAGACACAGGCCACGGCATTCCATCGGCGGACAAAGAAAGGCTATTCCTTCCTTATTTTTCCACTCGGAAACGTGGAACTGGATTGGGCCTCGCCATCGTGAGCCGCATTCTGGCGGACCACAAGGGCTACATCCATGTTGAAGACAATTTGCCCACCGGAACCTGTTTTGTGTTGGAGATTCCTACACGCTGAAGAATCAAAAGGAGTCTAAATTCGTTGGCTCGTAACTCAATCCTGCTGGTTGACGATGAAATCGGCATTCAACAGTCCTTAAGCGCTGTCCTTAGCGAAGAGGGGTACAAAGTCGAGACCGTCGGCACCGGAGAGGCCTGCTTAGCCTTGCTCGAAAGCAAATCTTTTGAGTTGATTCTCCTCGACATTTGGTTGCCGGGAATAGATGGGCTGGAAACGCTGGCAGCCATTAAGAAGATGGGGATCCCCTCGTCCGTTGTCATGATCTCGGGCCATGGCTCCATAGAAACTGCTGTGAGAGCCACCCGTCTTGGCGCCTTTGATTTCATCGAGAAACCGCTGTCGATCGAGAAGACCCTTCTGGTTGTCAAGCATGCGCTGGATAACAAGCATCTCCAGGAAGAGAACAAGACACTAAAAACGGAACTGGGGGCACGTTATAAGATCATCGGCAACAGTGTGCCAATGAAAGCTCTCAGGCAGCAGCTTGCCATTGCGGCCCCAACGAATGGTCGAGTCCTTATTTTCGGCGAAAGCGGTAGTGGAAAGGAATTGGTCGCCCACGCTCTTCATCATCAAAGCCTGAGAACCTCCGCGCCTTTTGTTGAGGTCAATTGCGCAGCCATTCCCGATGAACTCATCGAGAGTGAGCTATTCGGTCATGTCAAAGGTGCTTTTACAGGCGCCACCCAGAGCAAAGCGGGCAAGTTCGAAAAAGCGGACGGAGGAACCCTGTTTCTTGACGAAGTAGGCGACATGAGCTTAAAGACTCAAGCAAAGGTATTAAGAGCTCTGGAGGAACAGCGCTTTGAACCGGTGGGATCCCCTGCCCCAATTTCTGTAGACGTCAGAATCATCGCAGCCACCAACAAGAATCTGGACGAGGAGATAGAAAAGGGAAACTTCCGTCAGGATCTTTTCTATCGACTAAACGTCATTCCTTTCTCTGTGCCCCCGCTTCGCGAGCGTACAGAAGACATCCCCGTTCTAACGGAATACTTCGTCAATGATTTTTCCAAGCTCTACGGTCGGACCCCCAAGGAAATCTCCCCAGAAGCCATGGAAATCTTGATGCAATATTCCTGGCCGGGAAATGTGCGCGAGCTGAAAAACCTGGTCGAACGAATAGTCATCATGACTCCTTCAATGAAGATTGAAAAACGTCATCTGCCTGCCGTGGTTTACAAAGGGAGTGTGTCCCTGGATGAGCCGGCAGAAGCCAAGAGCCTTTCCGAAGCCCGTATGGCTTTTGACCGGGATTACATCCTTAAGAAGCTGGAAGAGAATGCTGGAAACATTTCTCGCACCGCGGACGCTCTCGGGATTGAAAGAAGCCATCTCTATCGAAAACTGAAATCATTAAAGATTAGTTCGTAGACAAATGATGTGCGTTGGAAGCTCCGCTTGGGTCTGGCACGCTGCGCCGATCGTCATTGATAACTTGGGGTCCCGATAGACATGTCGCGCAATGATCAAGTAACTCGCCAATGGTTGTTGCTGCAGAAGCTGGAGGGTACGCAAGGGGTCACTCTAGACGAGTTGGCAGACTCTCTGCCCAAGGATCTTGCACGCCATCCAAGAACAATCCGCAGAGACCTTCAAGCACTGGAAGTGCGTTTTCCATTGATAGTGGACCGCGTTCGGGGACAGACTCGCTGGCGGCTGATGGATGGCTATCGCCATTTGCCCCCGCTCTCCTTCTCTCCGACGGAGCTGATGGCGCTGGTCTTCAGCCGCGACCTGTTGAAACCTTTAGACGGCACCCATGTCAAAACTTCACTGGATTCTGCTTTGAACAAGGTTGCCTCCTTGTTGCCGGACAACATGGTAACGTACGTTCGCCAGATGCAGGGGTATTTCTCGGTTGGACTGGGGCCTCATCGGATTTACCGGCAGCATCAGCAAACCATAGAGCACCTCGCCCGCGCCATCGCCCAAGCCCGTACTGTCCAGTTGCGCTACTACTCTGCCTCCCGCGACGCTACGACCCGCCGGGAGGTAGATCCTAACCGTCTCTGGTATGTAGCCGGCGCGCTGTATCTGGTCGCCTACTGCCACCGTCGCCGCGGCGTTCGAATGTTCGCGGTAGACCGGATCCGTTCTTTGGCAATCACGAACCGCCCTTGCCAAATGCCACTCAACTTTGACTTGGAAGCTTACGTGAGCAATGCGCTGGTCGCCATGCGCGGCAAGCCCATCAAGGTCGAGCTGCTGTTCGATCGCCCCACAACCGCCTGGGTGAAGAACCAGGTCTGGCATTCGAGCCAGCACGTCACAGAGGGTAAGGATGGCCGTTTGATGCTGACCCTGGAGGTGGGCGACACGCAGGAGCTGCTCGGCTGGATACTCCATTTCGGCTCTGGA
>JBGOVH010000601.1:0-2566 GCA_041478005.1 Terriglobia bacterium
CGTTACCAGAGCGGAACTCGAAGAGCGCGCGCGGCAGGCCCACTTCGAATATTGCCCCGCTCTTCACCTCCACGGCAATCAGCTTGCCGTCCGGCGCGTAGTAAAACAACTCCTTGCCGTCCCGTCTCCAGTGCGGACCCGTGCCACCACTAGTCGAGACCTGCTTTTTGCCACCACCGGCCGGGAAGCTCTGGACATAGACTTCATACGCGCCTGTTTCATCCGAGGCATAGGCCATCCACCGCCCGTCGGGAGAGAGCTGGCCCGCGGCTTCGCTCCACTCCGTCTGCAAAAACGAGAAAGGCTTCTTGTCAACAGACAGTGGTACGACCCAGAGATCACGTTTCGTTTTCGGATCGATCTCGAAATAAATCAGAAAGCGCCCGTCCAGAGACCAGTCGGTGGGAACCTTGATGTTGCCGGACTTAAGCAGAGTCAATAAATAAAGGTATCAACTCGGCTACAGCGTTGAGGGTGAATGGTGTAATTCCATTACCCTGAAACCTGTTCCGTTTCAGGGTCACTCGCTTGATTTTCTCATCCGTCAGCTATCTTTATCCGCACTCAGTTGCTATCTTTATTTATTGACTCTGCCTAAGGGAGAGGGTGGCCGAAGGCCGGATGAGGGGGTCGCTTGACTCAAGTCTTGCTCAAGTGCAACATGCCTCCCTGTGAGACGGCACGATTCAGAAAAACATGATCTTCGTTGACCTCTAGATGCTCCTTTTGCATTTCTCTCAGGAAACAATCGTGAGAGGACAACTCCCAACCACCGGCTCCCATCTCTTCAAGCTGGAGTTTGACGTAGTCGAGATCGGAAGCATTGATCAGGAAGATTTCGGTGCATTGCCTCACACGGGTTGATACGACTGTTCCCGAGCCCATGTAAAGGAACAAGGTTGATCCTGATTCCAATCGGATGGCGGGGAAATAAGGCTCAAAAGAGATGGGCGTCAGTTTTGCATGGATCAGAGCCTGCAGGTGCTTGCGATAAAAGGCCAGCCAGGCTTTCATAACGTCAAGATGCACTGGTGGGAGCAGTCGAAGGTCCAGACTGAAGACAGGTGTTCCGCTCAGAACGACCGTGGAGCAGAGCTTAGCCACATTTTCTGGCCTCTCTTGAATATGCCATTGCGCCGGGTCCAGCTTGAGTGCTGACCCCTTTCCAAAAGCTCGCACAAAGATCCCCAGGCTGCGATTGATGTCAAAGTCAAACGGCATATCAGTGGTTTCCAGTACATTGGCAAAGGACTTCACATTGAGGTTTGCCATGGGCATGCGTGTTTCGATGAGAAAGTCAGGCTTGAAATGTATCAAGGCATCCCGAACCGTGGACAAACAGCGGTTGTAAGCAGCGCCTGGCGACTCGATGTCATGGACATGCTTCGCGAAGCATGGTGCATGCATTGAGTCCATAAAGTCGAGCCAGTAGCCGTCGAGGTCATAGTCTTTGGCCATCTTCAGGAAGGTTTGAGCCAGATAGCTTGGGGTCTCCGGGTGTTGGGGGCAGAGATAGAGTGTTTCTTCTCCCTCCTTATCGCGTTTCAGCAGGCGCCGGGCTTTGGTATAGGTTTGCGTGGAGGCGCCGAGCAGGAAAAATGCTGTCCAAACGGTAATGTGGTGGCCTGCAGCGTGAAGTTGGTCCACCATGGTTCGAAAGCTGGGAAATTTCTCCAGGTTGGCACTCCAATCCCCCGTGTGGGCGTTAAAAATGCGAATATTTTCCGGCGTATCCATGCCGCCTCGCAGACCGTTGTTGTATCCCGCATCGATGAGCAGAGTGGTAATGCCCATCTGTCGGCAAAGCCGGGCATTTTCCACGATGGTTGGTTCATCGATGTTTTGACCAAAAGGATACCAGGTGCACCAGATTGGCTCGAAAGCTATCGGTGGGGGGGGAAGCGGAATAATCTTTTCGGCTTGCTCTACCCAGCCAGCGTAACTCTGTATTGTCTCAAACCAGCCCTGGGGTCGTGTGTCGAGGTAGAAGCCATCTCTCAGCGAACGACGCGTGAGGCGATAACCAATCGGCTTGACGAATTCAAACGAGTAGTTAAGGCCCTCGGCCCGGATCGATGGACCGACCGAGTAGCTCTCAATTCGCAAGCCAGTGATCTCCACTTGATCGCGCATGCCCAGGGAAAAGCGATTCTGTCCCTCGCGGTCGGCACACAGAACGAAGGGAATTCCCGAGTTGGCACCATAGAATTGCGTGAACTCCTTATCACTCGCAAGGCCTCGTGTATAGGAGCGAAACTGGCCCATCAAGTCCAGAGGACCCCCGTGGTAGTGCCAAACTCGATAGATCCCAGTGAAAGGGATTTGTGCCTTCACCGAATAACGAATGACTCGAAACTCAGCTTCCTTTTGAGCAGAAAGCGAGAAGTGGACGGCAAAAGTACCCTGGTGGGTTGGGTCAATCTTGATCAGCAGAAAATAGAGTCCGTCACTCGATTGGTACCTGAGCGGATTGGTGTCGACACGGTTCCAGCCTGAAACCGGAGGATCAAGCTGGAAGCTAAGCCGCACATCCCATTCGGCCAGCGGTTGCAGACGAAGTTCAGCA
>JBGOVH010000214.1:0-5326 GCA_041478005.1 Terriglobia bacterium
CCCTATTACCCTAGACCTGCGCAAAAACAACTTGGAACTTTCGGATCGTCCTCGTCGTCGTTCTCATACTCAAACCTACGGCCACGCGAAGCCGAGGACGAGAACGACGACGAGGACGATTTTCGAAAGAGCTCCAATCTTGCGCTCTTTCGTAATTTCTAATTTCCATTCACCCCACTTCGGGGCCGGCAATGGCAAAGACCAGATCCGACGTGCCGGCGGCAGATTTTTCTCCCAGACCCATCCGGAAAAGTTCCCGTTTCATGACAAACCCGCGCTTGCGGAGCATTTCGTTTCCACGAGCAAATCCTGTGTGATAGTCAATGACGATTCTTAGACCAGGCTGGGCCATGATTGCATCGAGAAGATCTGCAGCGGCTGAGGTGCATGTGGCGATCAATGGTCCAATATAGGTTCCGGCCGCCCCCGGACGAGCGAATGCGAAGCCGCTGACAGATCCATTCAGAGTCTTGAGGATGATTGGAGGAACCAAAGAGTCCTTCCTGAGCGAATCCAACAATTGGCTTCGGTCGGCCCCAAATGCTCTGCGATCAAGCTCCACAAGTTCGGCCCAGCTGCCCTGAATCCAATCATGCTCTCCTTTTGGAGAGACGTAGCTGAATGAACTCACTTGAGACTCGACCTCCCAACGTTCAACTAAGGACTCCTGCTCAAACCCCATCTTTTCATAGACCGGGCGACCTGCGGGAGTAGCGTCAAGCTTGATCGTTTTCACACCTGATTGAAGCAAATAGTCCAGCGCAGTTCGCATTAGGTTTGAGCCGATGCCGTGACGCCGATAAGCGGGATCCACCAAAACCATGCCGATCCAAGCCAAATCCGTCCCGTAGGTCGTCGTGGTCATAGTCCCAACTACACGGCCCTCTTCGCAGGCAGCAAAACATCCGCCCGGTTGAAGTCGCATTAAGCGGCGCCAGTCCTTTTCGGTCTGAAACCAGCCCGCTGCGTTCTTGAGTTCCATGGCGGCTTCGAGATCGTCTGCTGTGAGTCGACGGATTTCCATCAATCCTCCACTACGAGAGTCGTCTCAAACATTCTTCGGCGGAACGTGGGGCCCACGGTGTTGGCAGACCTAAATCGGAAAGAATGACCTGAGCGCTGTTGTAACCGGGAAGGCCAGTGATATTACCTCCCGGATGGCAGCAAGACCCGCATAGGTACAACCCCGGAAGATGCCCCCGGTAATGACCTGCGCCCGGAAACGGCCGATGGTAGCCGATTTGGTTATGGGCAAAAGCGCCAACGAGCAAGTCCCCCTCCACCATGTTCGGAAATGAGCGCTCCACGTCCAGAGGGCTTTGCGTGAATGAATTCAAAACGGCATCTTTCAAGTTGGGCACATAGGTAGTCCATAAGTCAAGCATCTCTCGTCCATGAGCCTCCTTCTCATTGTCCCACTTCGTCGCGTTCCCGAGAATTCGATAAGGCAACTTCTCCCACATGAAGGCAGTATGTTTTCCCGGCGGCGCCTGAGAAGGGTCAAAAACCGTGGGACAGCTCCCCCACATGACAATCGGGGGAAAAGATCCGGCTTCATGATGTCTCACAAGCTCTGGAAATTGCGCAAAATGTTCCAGTCCTAAGATCACCATAAAAGCCTTCTTCAACTGTGGATTCTTTTCTGCAGCCCAATAGTGGGGAGGCTCATCCAGGTTGAGATTCAGGGCAAAGAGAGGTGCGATCAAATTATAGCGATAATTCTGGGCTTTCTCCTGCCATTCCCTGGGCACGTCATTTTTATCAAACAGCTCCAAGAATGTTTGCTGAGGGTTCAATCCGGAGACCACAAAGCATCGTGCTCGAAACAAATCTCCCGCATCCGTTTCCACACCAAATACCTTTCCGTTTTCAACCAATATCCTGTGTGGCTTGGTTTGAAGCTTGATCTCACCCCCACTCTCTTGAACGGAGGCAAGCAGGGCCCGAGCTAATGCCGCCGACCCACCCAGGCACATCTGTGCTTTCCCGGGACTGGCGAGCAAGTCAGGAATGTGATGGCCAAAACCCCGGCATCGAAAGTCCACTTCCCTCAACCCATTAAAAAACAGCAGTCCAGCCTGGATGACCGGATGCTCGAATTCTCGCAACACAAATTCGAGCGGTGAAAGGGCGCTGACTTCGAGGAGCAGTCTTCCTTCGGGACTCTTCTCCAGCAGAGTACAGCGGCGATCCATCGGGATGGGTGGCGATTGGCTCTCCGGCAAGAGGATTTTACGAACGATGGGTAGAAACCGTTCCCTCCACCGTCGGAGCGTTATCGCGTCTTTCAGGCTAAAATTTTCAAAGGACGCAATCGTTTTTTCAAATGACGTCCACCACTCCAGAACTTCCCCACTCTTCAGAATCAACGCCACGTTCAATTCAGGTTCCAGGTAAACAGCCCCGTGTCGTTCGAGCTCCAGATCTTTGTACCAGGGCATTTGGTCTAAGGCTCGATGGAAGAAAGAATGGGTATTGTGGAAGAACCCCGGATGCTGAGGATCCTCAATGGTGGTCAATCCTCCTCCAGCCACATCCCGAGGCTCAAGGCAAAGTATTTTCAAACCTGCCTTGCCAAGATAGGCTTGCAGGACCAGACTATTGTGTCCGGCTCCAAGAATGATCCCATCGTAGTCGCCTGAAGTTTGGCTAAGCATGTGTGGCAGGAAAACTCAGCATATTTCAACTGAGAATTTTCGTAGTGCTTCTTATGTTTCTTGGAACAGTAGTTTCGCATGCTCTTTGGCGGCGCCACGACCGATGAAAATCGACAGCGTGGAGGTCCCCCTCACCCCCTTGCCCCTCTCCCCGCTGGGGCGAGGGGAGAGAAATCCTGTTTGTTTACCACCTTCTCCCAAGGGGCCCAAGGGGAGAGGGTTGAACACTTGAGAAGCGTTCACAAAGGCGGGTGAGGGGGCAGTTCCCAGCGGAGCACCTATTTTCAGGAGGGCACTCGGACAGGTCCAAGCTGCACTCTTTCTCAGTGACGTTCTTTTGTGGCTAAGCTTACCACCTGACCAGTTTCAGCCGAACGGTAACAAGCCTCAACAGCTGCCACGGTGTTTAAATACTCTTCTCCTTCGCTTTCACACCTCAGGCCCGTCTTCAAGCAGATGAGATAATGTTCCTGAGCCGCGCGCACACTGTCTCCTCTGTAACCCCGCTCGGTTGCAGGAGATGGATAGGGGCTTTCCTCTTTCCCGTGTTCGGTCAGAAAAAGCCGTCCGCTCGAAGTGAGGCGGATCATTCCTCGATCACCTTCCACACGGAACGATCCCATAGCTGCCTTGCTAGGCACTTTGCCGCTGATGTTATTGGCGTCTATCAAGCCTTGCATGCCGTTCACAAAGGACAAATGGATTTCGGCAAGATCTTCTCCCTGGATGACAGGATTTATTCGGCGCGTTTGACAATAGATCCTGCTGATTTCACCCGCAAGAAAACGACTCGTATCGAGATGGTGAACCGCCGTTTCAAAGATCAGAAGCTTTGGCATCTCCCTGAAGTAAGGTTGGAGTTTGTAAGGCTCGGCGCCCAGGCCATCGCCAGTGCGCATGCGAAAGGTCATGTGGTAAGGGGTTCCCAGGGATCCACTATCCATGACATGCTTTACCTGTCGATACCAGGGCTGCCAGCGCCAGTTTTCGTGCACAATGAGCCGGACGTTCGCTTTTTTGCAAGCATCAGTCATGGCCAGACACTCTTCCCATGTGGACGCCATCGGCTTTTGGCAGATCACATGAACACCCTGCCGGGCTGCCATTTCCGCCAACTCACGATGCGACTCAGGTCGGGTGACGATGTCCACAAAATCAGGTTTTTCATTCTGAACCATCTCTTCCGCACTGGTATAGGCTCCCGGCAGGCTCCAACGCATGGCAAACTCTGGAGCTTTACCCGGGACCGAATCGGCCACGGCCAGAATTTTCACTCCTGGGATTCGACTCCAGGCCTCTGCCTGAAAGGCTGAAAAGTAGCCTGCCCCGATCATTGCTCCTCTCAAATCCTCGCTCATTCTCCAGTCACCTCCTTTAGTGCGCCAAAGAGGGTTTTCTTGCGCTCTGTGTTGATGGACCAGTTCACCGGAGGGCAGAGAAAGCCGCTAATGTAATCGCTCTTGCCAGGATCGAAAGCTACCCAAGAGGCACGTGCACGGAAAGCTTCCAGCATGAGATCGATCAGTTCTCCGTCTCCGGACGTGCCTTCAGTGCTGCAGAACAGGGGCATGGGATGATATTCCGGCATCTGGCGCGCTTGTTTGGTAATCTCTTCCGGACCGCGGACCCCATTGCTGCGTAATAGCAAGAAGTCTGAAACTCCTACGACCTTGCCTTGTGGAGGAGTCTGAGCTGCAAAGCTCGAGCCGACCCACAAATGCCGTCCCTCCATGCTCATCGATTTTACCTGCTTGATCAGCTCTGGGAGCCTCTCGGCTTTGAGAATCGAATGGTGGTACTGACTACCGTCACACTCGTTATTAATTACCACGAGGACGTTTCGATATCCTTTGCGAAGCAGCCAGTATGTGACCTCTTGAACTCCATGCCGCACAGCCTCTTCGTCTCGCAGCCTTTGCTCCTGCCCAAAATCAAAGTACACCAGGATGGGCACCATTCCCAATTCGTCCGCCTCGTCAAGCACATCTTCCAGCCGTTTCAAATAGTCATCTCTCAAGGTTCCGCCGGGTTTGAATGCACTGCTGTCCCAGAAGACTTCTTTGGCGTTGCTGCCGAGGCTGCTTCCCTGAAGACTAAGGGTGAAACTCAGCAGACCATGGCGGCGCCATTCGGGCATCGCTTCAATGAATTCTCTTGTATTCCGCCCGGGGTCCCATTTCCGCGTATCTGGATATCGCCAGCGTGAGCGAGTGGCAGTATTCAGGTCATCAAAAATCCCCAGATCCATGCGGCAATTCGTGAGCAACCCTTCGATCCTTACCCCTTGATACATTCTCCCGGCATAGGTAAGACGGTCATTAATCAGGAAGGTATCGTCCTGGATCGAAACTCTAGTCTTTGTTGGAGACCGAGACCATATCTGGTCGCCTTGAGTTGCTCATCCTCAGGTACACCTTTCTTTTTCCTTCGGGATTTTTTCCTGGGTGCGACTGTGGAAAAAAAAAGAGCTGGCGTCAATGCAAGAAAATCCCTTCGATGCACTCTTTTTACTCCTCTGAAAATAGATGCTCCGTTGGGAACTGTCCCCTCACCCGCCCTTGTGAACGCTTCGCAAGCGTTCACCCCTCTCCCCTCGGAGAGGGCGGCAAACAGACAGGAGTACTCTCCCCCTCGCCCCAGCGGGGATGAGGGGTAGGGGGTGAGGGGGA
>JBGOVH010000362.1:0-4052 GCA_041478005.1 Terriglobia bacterium
AAACGATACAAAAAGTCCTGCTTGTTGTGTACCGCAAACTCATACTCCGGTGTCATCACCAGGCAATGAGTCGGGCATGGATAGGTACAGAGATTGCAATAACAGCAGAGAGACATATCAATGTCAAACTGGGTTACCCGGAGCTTGATGGGTGTTCCATCCGAAGCGAATACTGGAGCTTCCTCCTTGGTGCGCTTTTCAGTTGTCATGTAGATGCAGTCAACCGGACATGCCCGAACACACTGCCCGCAGCCAATACAGTCCTCGATCTTGTTGAAGAGCCGCATTCGGGATCTCTCGGGGAGAGTCCATCTGACATCCGGATATTGCAAAGTGCACGACTTCGTGAAGAGATGCAAGAAGGTGATCTTCATCCCCACTAATACGGTCCAGACAGATAAAAAGATATCTTTAAAGTATCGCTTCATTAAATCACCGCGAGGGCGCCAGCCCCCACCACTAGGACAAAGGAAATGGGAAGAAGCACTTTCCAACTGACATACAGCAATTGGTCCACCCGTAGCCTTGGCAACGTCCAGCGTAACCACATTTGAACAAATACCAAAAAGACCGCTTTGCAGAGGAACATCAACGCCCCAGGAAACAGAGGGCCGCTCCAGCCACCTAGAAACAAGGTAGTCGCGATGGCGCTCACCAGGAACATATTGGCGTACTCAGCCAGGAAGAAGAATGCAAATCGCATGCCGCTGTATTCTGTGTGATACCCTGCCACCAGCTCCGACTCCGCTTCCGGAATGTCGAACGGCGTGCGGTTGACTTCGGCTAGTGATGCCAGGTAGTACACGAAGAATGAAAAGAAAGTAATGGGCTTGAAAAAGAACCAATTTCCAATTCCCAGAAATCCGCCTTGCTGCGCTCGAACGATTTCCTGCATGCTTAAGCTACCCACTGGTATCACTACCGTCAAGATAGCCATGACGGCCGGGATTTCATAGCTGATAATTTGAGCAGCGGCTCGCATTCCACCCAACAAGGCATACTTGTTGTTCGAGGCCCAACCTGCCATGATAATCCCAATCACACCGAGCGACGAAATGGAGACCACGTAGAGCACACCAATATTCAAGTCGCTCACAATCATGCTAGCGCTGAAAGGGAGCACAACAAAAGCAGCAAAGCCTCCGACAAAAACAACAATCGGGGCTAACTTGAAGAGAAGCTTGTCCGCCTCGCCAGGGATGATGTCTTCTTTAAGCAGCAGCTTGATACCATCGGCAATGGTTTGCGCCCAACCGTGCCATCCTCCCACTCGCATGGGTCCCAAACGATCTTGCATATGAGCCGAAACCTTGCGCTCCAGCCATACGGCAAAAATTGGAAAGAGCACCACTAAAGCCAAACACAAAATACAGGCCAAAAGCATGGGGAGGAGATTCTGCAGAAATAGGGGCAGCTGGTCGTAGCCGCTGATATTCTGTGAAAAGTATTTAAGAAGAGCTTCCATTGTCTATTTCGGTTTCTTGATTTCAGATTTAAGATTTCAGGCCCGAATTCTTGAAGATTCTTGGGTTCGCCCGTATCAAAACAAGGTACACGAGAATTCCTACCTATGAAATCGCAAATCTAAAATCTCAATTCCTATTACCTATCCAGCTCACCCATGACAATATCAATACTGCCAATCATGGCAATGATGTCGGCCACCATTTCTCCTTTGGCAATCACCGGCAGAACACTGAGCGCCGTAAAGCAAGGAGACTTAACTTTTACTCGAAACGGGTTCATCCCTGCACCGTCGCTTACAATATAGTAGCCGAGTTCTCCACGAGGCGTTTCCGTTCTCCCATAGATTTCTCCCTTGGGTGGCTTCAATCGCTTGGGAACCTTCTCCTGAACATCTCCTTCAGGTAGACGGTCAAGGGCCTGACGGATGATCTTGACGCACTCTTCCATCTCGCGCACGCGAACATAATATCGATCCCAACAGGAACCCAGTGGTCCATAGACTCCCTGTCCAACAGGCACATTGAAATCATAGGTCTCATAACCTGAATAGGGCTCATCCTTTCTCAGATCCCATTTCACTCCGGAACCGCGCAGGTTTGGTCCGGTCACATTGTAGGACAAAGCCAATTCCTGGCTGATAACTCCTACTCGCCCAGTTCTCTCAAGAAAAATCTTGTTGTAGGAGAGTAACTCGTCTTCTTCGACGATCACTGGCTCAAACTCTCGCAAAAACTGGCGTGCCTTGTCGACAAATCCATCTGGAAGGTCGTGAGAAACCCCGCCCACCCAGTTATAGTTATAGAGGAGTCTAGCGCCACAAGTCCATTCAAACAGATCGAGAATTTTTTCGCGCTCACGAAAACAATGCAGGAAAGGGGTGAACGACCCGATGTCCATGGCATAGGTCCCAATCGATAGCAGGTGGCTGGCAATTCGATTCAGTTCTGCCATGATGACCCGAATAGTTTTGACCCGCTCATTAACTTCAATCGCCATGAGTTTTTCGACAGCCAGGGCGTAGCCCAAGCTGTTGTTCATGGAGGCGATGTAGTCCATGCGGTCGGTATAAGGAATGACGCCGGGATAATCGACGTTTTCGGCGTGCTTCTCGAAGCAGCGGTGCAGATAGCCAATATGCGGCGTTACCTTCTTGACGATTTCGCCATCGGTTTCCAATTCCAGCCGCAAGACCCCGTGAGTGCTGGGGTGCTGCGGCCCCATATTCAGGACCATCTCTTCGCCAACATAGGCTTCAACCTGCATCGAACATGCTCCTCAACAGTTGGCTAGGCAGAAGAATGGAATGATGGAGTGTTGGGTCAAAGAACCTTTGCGTCGTTCCATTATTCCAGCATTCCATTCTTCCAGGAATTCTCCGATAACCAAGACCGACTCCCTAGCCTCCCCTACCCTGCATTGAACGGATCCGTCCCGATATCCTTCCCTTCTCTGGCCATGTCTACAAATTGGGTAGTGGGACGCACTGGCATCCCTCGATAGGACTCTGGCTGTTCATAGTCCTTTCTGAGGGGATAGCCCACCCAATCATCCGGACAAAGAATACGGCGCATATCACTATGGCCCTGAAACTGGATCCCAAACATGTCATAAGCTTCCCGCTCATGCCAGTTGGCAATAGCCCAAACACCCTCGACAGTTGGCACAGTGGGATTCTCCCGTGGAAGCTGAACTTTGAGAACGAACTTGTGGCGCAAGCTCATCGAGAATAGATGATAGACAACTTCGATACGTTCCGGCTCAGTCTTCAACCCTTTGTAGTCGACACCGCTGAGACACATCAAGGTATCAAAAGCCAGGTCGACTGAGTTCTTCAGGAAACTGCAAATCTCTGTAATGGACTCGGGAGCGACAATCGCATAGGGATCGATGCCACCCAGCTCGGATTTGAGGATTTTATCTGAAAATTTTTCCTGGAGGGTTTGAAGGATTTCCGGGGCCGATTTCATCGGTTAGGCGGCCCCCTTTTTGCGCAGAACTCGCTGCCTCATGATTTTTTCCTGCAGCTTCATGATCCCAAAAAGCAACGCTTCTGGACGAGGCGGGCAACCTGGCACGTAGACATCGACGGGAACTACGTTGTCAACTCCATTTAGGACATGATAACCGTGCTTCCAGTAGGGGCCTCCATTGTTGGAGCAACTCCCCATGGAAATGACATATTTCGGTTCCGCCATTTGCTCATACAACCGCTTGACCCGGGTAGCCATCTTCAGGGTAACGGTTCCGGCCACAATCATCAAATCCGCCTGACGAGGGGTTGCTCGGGGAATTAAACCGAAGCGGTCCCAATCATAGCGCGAAGCTCCTGTGGCCATCATCTCGATAGCACAACAGGCCAGTCCAAAGGTCATGGGCCATAAGGATGAAGCTCTTCCCCAATTGATAAGATTGTCGACTGTAGTGAAGATCAAATTGTCACTGAACTTATTTTCCAGTAGGCTCATGCAATTCTTACCCGTTTCTATTTTGACGCTTCAGATATTGAAATCAAGTCGCTTTTCATTCACCGCGTTCCTCCGGCCGAACCCAGTGCAGATCTCCCTTGGCCCAGACGTAGGCCAGGC
>JBGOVH010000001.1:0-19283 GCA_041478005.1 Terriglobia bacterium
GTCTATATACTATCAGAATACCCATTCCTTCCTCCCACCGCAACCAATTACCTACAAATTTGTCGCACACCCATCGGGAGACCAGCGGGGCAAAACGGCTCGCATTGGAGGAAAGGTAAGCTGTAGCCGCTGGCTCCCATCCAGCCGGCTCCTCCACAGGTTGCCTTCGGGATAGTCAATGTAAGTCACCCACTTTCCATCCCGGGAAAAATCAAGATGCTCTGCGGAAATACCCGAAAGATAGGGCACGAACTGCCCAGTACTGAGGTCGTAGCGGACAAGTTCGCCGCGAAGTTGTTCTCCTGTCACGAAGAGTTTCCCGCCATCCCTGTTCGAAACAGGTCCGTAGAAGTTCAAAGGTCCGGCGGTAAATTGTACTGGCTTGAATTTGGACTTTCGGAAATGGCTCCCTGTTTCGAGAATGGCCCAGATGTCTGTCCTCCGGCTACGAGAAGACTGAAAAACGAAGTACTTGCCGTCTGGAGTCCAATTGCCACAACATTCTGCGGCTGGCTTGTTCCAATCAGGAAGCAGAGGGTTAAGATTCGTGCCGTCAGCCCTAATTTCCTATAGTGACGACGAGTCGTCTTTGCTGTTCTCCATGGTGAAGCGCAGCCGACCTCCGTCGGGTGACCAGCGTATCCAAGAAGCCGGGCCATCGAGACTCGCTAACTTGTGAGAATCGCTTCCATCATTTTTGGCCGAATATAATTCGCTACCATTGGCGTAAACAATCTTTTGCCCATCTGGTGACCAGGTCCCATCATGACCAGAAAGGTCGCCAAGACGACGTAACGATCCGCCTGGTAGCTCGAGAGCCCAAAGCGGTAAATCAATTTCCAGAGCCACAAAACCTGCAACCAGAATTTCCGATCGCAACGGGGAAATGTCTCCTATCCAAATGTTGGAGAAAGGGGTGGAAATCGACACCGTTTCCCCGCCCGAGTTGGATACCTGGACGAGGACCCATTGGTTACTTGCAAGCTCCGAAAAATATAACCTAAGCCCGTCGGTAACCAAGGTATTGCGCCCGAAGCCAGCCTTCGCCCGGCCATCATGAGTGATTCGGCTGTAACCTAAAACCTTTGGCGGCGGCAGCGGTGCCCACAGCCAGTAGATGAAAAGTGCAGCTAGAGCGACACCACAAAGAGTCAGGGCCTGACTCCATCTCCGCTCAATCTTTTGCATAACTAATGTTTCTGTAGGCTGGGCGGCGTCCTGTCCGGCCACTTCCCGAGAAAGCGTCTGGCCCATTCCTTGTACTGGTGCGATGAAGCGATATCCCCTGCGAGCCAGGGTTTCGACAAAGCGAGGATTCTCGGCCGAGTCCCCCAGGCTTTCGCGGATCTTGTTGATGGCGGTGTTAAGGCTGTGGTCGAAATCGACGAAGGTGCCTTCAGGCCAGAGCCGCTGTTGGAGCTCTTCACGAGTGACAACTTCGCCCGGCCGTTCCAGCAACATAGCTAGAATTTCAAATGGCTGTCCGGACAACCGGACCTTTAACCCATTCTTCCGCAGCTCGCCCGCTTTCAGATCGACTTCAAATGCTCCAAAGCGGATGATCTGCGGCGCGCGACTGAGTGCTACCATGGGTAATATCCTCAGGTATGGAGCTATTCTAGCACTCTGCCGCAAACAACTTAAGGGGTTTCATTTTTATGCGTAGTTGGCAGAATTGACGAAAGGAAAGGCCTTGATGAAGGGATGGCGGGATTGTGTAGACCGTTATGCCGGATAAAACGAGAAATATGTTCTCGTCTTGAGGTCCAGGAACTCGATGGAGGGCTGAGCTCCGCGAAGCCGCCAAACTGGCCTCGCAGAGCTCGGCCCTCCAATCTTAGAGGAAAGATTTCATCGGCGACAGCGATCACCGAATAGATTCCTTCTCTCTCGCCAACAACGCCTCTTTGCGCTCGAGGCCCCACCGGTAGCCTCCCAGTTGACCGTCTTCGCGGACGGCTCGATGGCAAGGAATCACCACAGCAACACGGTTGCTGGCACAGGCCCGGCCCACTGCCCTCGCAGTTCCCGGGCGTCCAAGCTTCTGACTGATCTCTGCGTAGGACCGCGTTTCTCCCGATGGTATCGATTGCAATTGTCGCCAGACCTGCCATTGAAAAGTCGTGCCCTGGATATCTAGCGGAAGGTGTAACGAGAGGCTGGGGTCCTTCAAGTGATTCACAATAGACACAACCCAACCTTCCAATCGCGCAGAGTCACGATGGATCTGGGCTTTGGGGTAATCCTTCCTCAGCTCGCTCTCCAGCGTTTGATCAGAATCGCCTAAACTTAATGCGCAGATCCCACGCTCTGTAGCGGCCACCAAGAGCCTGCCCAAAGAAGAATCGGCAATCGAATAATTAATGTTCTCTTTTTGTTCTTTCGAGGGTGCAACCGCAGTTGACATCTCAACCTCCATTCGTCGTGTCAGTTTCTCCTATTGCCTGTTGACAAAGTCTGACTCGTGCTTCTAATCTTCGTTTTGGTGAAGATCTTACTTTTTGAACGATAGAATTGCAAGCCACCCGAATGGATCTGGAAGAACTTATACCAATTCATTTTGCCAGGAGTCGAGAGGAGCTTAACGAGCAGTCGCGTCTGCTATTCGAAGAATTTGTGGCGAGACTGGACGCAGGCGAGATCCGAGCTGCTGAAAAGAGAGAAAATGGCTGGAAGGTGAATCCCTGGGTGAAGCAGGGGATATTGCTTGGATTTAAATTGGGCTCTAACGTGGACTTTTCAATCAATGAGAATTTTCAATTCCGGGACAAAGACACCTACCCTCTCAAGGACTTGAACAATCTTCCACAAAATGTCCGCCTCGTTCCAGGTGGATCGTCTGTGCGCCGCGGCGCCTATCTCGGGAACAATGTTACGCTGATGCCCCCGATGTATATCAATGTGGGAGCGTATGTAGATGACGGGACCCTGGTGGATTCCCATGCCCTGGTGGGTTCCTGTGCACAGATCGGAAAGCGCGTTCATTTGAGTGCTGGAAGTCAAATTGGTGGAGTTCTAGAGCCCGTCGGGGCAATGCCCGTCATCATTGAAGACGACGTCATGATTGGCGGAAATTGCGGGATTTACGAAGGAACACTGGTGGAGACGAGAGCGGTCGTTGGTGCCGGAACCATTATCACCGGGTCAACCCCAGTGTATGACCTGGTCAAGAATCAGATTTATAAGAAAACGGCCGAGAACCCACTTGTCATCCCGCGCAATGCGGTGGTAGTTCCTGGCACCCGTCCCGGCAAAGGAGAGTTTGCGTTGCAGCACCAACTTCATATTGCCTGCCCGGTCATTGTCAAGTATCGGGATGATTCCACGGATGCCACCACTGCGCTGGAGGAATTGTTAAGGTAAGCGTGACACACCCCCCGATCAAACAAATCGCGGAATCGTTACAACCAAAACTGGTGGAGATCCGACGGGATCTGCACCAACACCCAGAACTGAGTAATCGGGAATTTCGCACTGCCGGGAAAGTGGCTGATCACCTAAAATCTCTGGGGCTGTCTGTTCAAACTGGAATCGCTCACACGGGCGTCGTGGCTTTATTGCAGGGAACCTGCCCGGGACCAACCGTGGCCGTTCGGGCTGACATGGATGCGCTTCCCATCCAGGAGCTCAATGAGGTTCCGTACCGATCGAAAAATGATGGAGTGAAGCATGCCTGCGGGCATGATGTTCACACCACGATTGGTCTCGGAGTGGCTGAAACTCTGAGCTCTCTGAAAAATGAGATTCACGGGAATGTAAAGTTCATTTTCCAACCGGCGGAAGAAGGGGCTCCAGCAGGAGAAATGGGCGGGGCGCATTTGATGTTGCAGGAAGGAGTCCTGGAAAGCCCTTCGGTCGAGGCGATTTTCGGTCTTCATGTCATGCCCATGATCGAGGCAGGCAAGCTCGGTTACCATGCGGGCGCGGTGTGGGCCAGTAACGATACTCTGGAAATGGTGATTCACGGCCGCAAGACCCACGGAGCCTACCCGCACACCGGTGTGGATGCTATTCTGGTGAGTTCTCATGTGCTGATGGCTTTGCAGACTCTGGTCAATCGCTCGGTGGACGTGCGTGATCCGTTGCTGATTTCGTTTGGGATCATCGAAGGCGGGAACCAATTCAATGTCCTGGCCGACCGGGTCCGGCTTGTCGGCATCATGCGCTGCTTCAGCCCCGATCTTCGCAAATCTGCCCCGCTCAGAATTGAAGAGACTCTTAGGGGGATTACTCAAACGTTTGGGGCATCGTTTACATTCCAAATCACCCCAGGCGCCCCGGTTACGATGAACCATCCGGGTCTCGTTCAAAAATCCGTGCCGCTGCTGGAAGCGGCCGTCGGCAAAGACAATGTCATTCTCCAAAAGCCTCAAATGGGCGCGGAAGACTTTGGTTGTTTCGCGGAGAAAATTCCTGGATTCTATTTCCTGCTGGGCGTTCGAAATGAAGGCCGCGGGATCACCGAAATGCTGCATACACCGAAGTTTGACGTAGACGAGTCTTGTCTATCCGTTGGTGTGAATGCATTGAGCCAAGTGATAATGGGGTACTTAAGGGGCTAGTTTCCGGGATTCAGCCAACAACAGCTTTTGGCAGGGTGTCCATGATGAGCTGTGGATCGGAGATCAAAATCTTAGTGCGCGGCGGGACAGAGTGTGTGAGCCAAACATTTCCGCCGACGACTGAGCCTTTTCCAATGATGGTATCACCGCCTAAAACGGTGGCCCCGGCATAAATGACCACCTCATCCTCAATTGTGGGGTGACGTTTCTTCCCTCGAATCACATTTCCCTCTCTATCCTTGGGAAAACTCAAGGCTCCTAGTGTTACCCCTTGGTAGAGTTTTACATTCTCACCGATTTCGGTGGTTTCGCCAATCACCACGCCGGTCCCGTGGTCTATAAAGAAATAGTTCCCAATTTTCGCCCCTGGGTGAATGTCGATCCCTGTCTTTGAGTGGGCAAATTCTGTCATCATGCGTGGCAGAATGGGAATGCACTGCAACAGAAGTTCGTGTGCCAAACGGTAGATCATGATGGCAAAGATGCAGGGATAACTGAAAATGACTTCATCAAAGCCCTTGGAGGCAGGATCTCCTTCATAGGCTGCCTGAACATCAGTTGCCAGCGCGTAACGAAGGTCTGGGATTTTTTCCAGAAAGCGAATCGTTTGGACCTCAGCGATCTCTTCGCAGTGGTCACAATCACTTTCCGAAAGCTTGCATCCATGACGAATACCGCGATAAATTTCATTAATGAGTAACTCGTAAACGGTTTGGAGACTATCTCCCACATGGTATTTGATGCTATGTGAATCCAAACCCTTTTTCCCAAAATAACCAGGGAAGATAATTTCTTGCAGTATTTCGATCACCTGAACCACATTCTCGCTCGAAGGGAGTGGAGTGCTTTCAAGGTGATGCATGGGAACCTGACAATGACCATACGTGGCCACGATCTTATTGGTAATGCTGGGCAACTGATGCTTAAGGTTCTGCCTATCCAAGGTGTCCTCCCCGCCAAGCAGTTCGGCTGGTTTGGTTTTAACCTAAACCGCAGGCCTTGTCAAACCACACGAGATCTTGGAATATCTTGATCCCCTATAGCATTGATGACAATGTTAGCTTTGATCGACGATTGCCCTTTGTGTTGTTAAGTAATCTGCAACTGACCACGGACAACTGACTACGGACTATAGTCTAAGGACTCTTATCTTTCGCTTTCCAAAACTCGTTCAGCTCATGCAAATAATTCTTGCTAACCAGTTCAGCCGGGGAAGCATCGTACCAGTCGCGAGGAAAAAGGCGGTTGTAATTCTCTTGGGTAAAGCGTCGATCCAAAAGCAGTATGACACCTCGATCTGTTTCTGATCGAATCACCCGACCCGCGGACTGCACCACTCGGTTCATTCCAGGGTAGAGATAAGCATATTCAAAACCCTTGGAGTAACTCTCTTCATAGTATTGCCGCATTAATTCCAACTCGATGGAAACTTTTGGCAATCCGGGACCCGCAATGATCGCCCCTATCGCCAGTTCTCCGGGATAGTCCACTCCCTCTGCAAACACACCCCCTTGCACGGCAAGGATCAGATGGGCTTCTCCAGGATCCGCAAGTTTTTCCAAAAGCGCATTGCGACTGTGATCTGGCATTACCTTGCTTTGCTTCAACACCTGATAGTTCTTGGGATTGAGCAAGCGAGCCACCTCCTCGAGGAACTCAAAACTTGGGAAAAAAGCGAAATAGTTCCCAGTCCGAACGCCAATGACCTGTTCGATGATCCGGGCAATACGGGGAAAGTTCTGACTCCGCCGTTGAAAGGTGGTGGAAACATCGGGGACCACCAGAATCTTGCGGTTTTCCGGGGGAAAAGGAGAAGGCAAAGATAGCAGTTGCGTATCTCGATCAAATCCCAATACGTCCCGATAAAATTCTAGAGGGGACAAAGTTGCCGACATCCCGATTACAGCATGGAACTGTTCATTTCGTTTTCGAAGCTGCTGAGAAGGGTCCAAACAGACGATTTTTAACCGCGGTGACTGGTTCTCCAACTGGCAGAGATGAACAAATTCTTCTCCCTCCAGCTCGAGAACTTTGCAAAAGTCAGACACATCGTAAAAGAACCGCAGTAACTCAACTTCGTTTTGAAAATGCCCTGCACGCCGCTGGTGCACCAAGTAGCTCTTTAGCAGGTCGTCTAGCTGGTCGCGCAAATTACGGAAAAAATCTTTGTCCAGAGAGATGACCGCCTGGCGGTCCTCGTGGATCTCGGGATAGGAATCGCCAACCTCGATAAAATAACCCTCCAACACCCTCAGAAAATTGTTGATGCGGCCCACAAACGGCTGGGAGCGGTCTCCCTTCTCTTTTTCCGTTTTGATCTCGGACAAAAGGCCTGGAGAAATGTCCTCACTGGGATTCAGTGCGGATTCCAGAGTTCTCCTCAGACTACGAATTCGTTCTAATTCCAATTGCGGAGAGTAGTATTCGCGGGCTCTGGAATAGAGATTATGGGCTTCATCAACAATTAGAATAGTACGCCCCCGGTCCTTTCCCGTTGTCCGCTGGATAGCCACTCTGGGATCATAAATATAGTTATAGTCACATACCGTCAAATCCACGCGATCTAAGAGCTCCAGTGAAAGCTCGAAAGGACAGACCTCATGCTCGACACCCCGGGCATAGATTAGTTCCGGCGTAATGATGGGTAATTGGGCGAGGTTATCGCATACATTTGAGTCTTCCAGCTTCGCATAGAAGTCCTTGGCGTATTGGCATCGTGCTTCGTGACAGAACACCACATCATTGGCACAGATTTTTTCTTTTGAGCGAAGGATAAGACTGCTGAATACTGGCGGCTCGGGGGCCCTTTCACTAACAAAGAGACGCAAGGTATCGGCGACAATGCGCTGCTGGGTGGTTTTCGACGTCAAAAAGTAAACGGAGAAGCCATTCCTGGCAGCGTATTTCAATGTGGCATAGAGGGCTGCAACTGTTTTGCCAATTCCTGCTGGGGCAGAAATCAAGAGGTGACTCTGTTGGTTCAGAGCCGCTTCCACAGCCTCGATCATACGATCCTGGAACTTCCGCATCTGGGGGAAGGGAAACTGAATCAAATCGGCCCGAATCTTTCGGTCTCCTTGGACCTTGAAAGTAATTTCATGATTCTTGATGATCTTATTTAGTTGCTCATGGATAAGGCCTTCCATAGCTGGGTCATTGGGTTGAACCTCCAAGACGCTCTCCTGGCCAGATTCACACCCGATCAACACCAACTGTCCGATCAAATGATCCATTGGGTGAAGCTGCTTCCAGAGATAGAGGTAGAGCTTGAGTTGTAAGAGATAACTTGAGGGCACATCTCTCGGTGGGAAGTTTTCGTCTACTTCTAATACCGACTTAATCTCCTCAATTACAGTTTGCCCTTCTGCTTCGTAAAACCCATCGATACGCCCCTGAATGATAACCACGTACTCGCCCTGTCGGGTCGTGAAGCGAATGGATTGTTCCTTGCGGTAGGTCGGAAACTGAGCAACTCGGCGAGCCTGCAAATCAGAATGGACAGTTCTTCCCATCTGGCTGCGAGCCTCGACAAACGGAGTGAGATTCAAACTCCCGCCACAGAGATCTGCCTCGCAAAGATCTCCCACACTTAGAGTGATTGTCTTACTGAGATTGTCGATTTGAATGGTCACTGGATTTGTTGAGAACAGGAATCAAGCCTTTTGAAGTTTCTGCGCTTCTTGAGGAGGGTCGATGATAAAATTAAGTCTGAATCAGAAAATTGAGATGGGTCAAAAACATGAAACGCAAAAAACTTCTTATTATCCTCTGCTCCACCCTGGGCTTGATTTTGGCTGGCTTTGCTGCCATTCCGCTTTTTGTAGATGCCAACCGCATCAAGGCCAGCATTATGACACAGCTCGAATCCCGCCTTCAGCGCAAAGTCACAGTCGAAGAAGCCGGGATCACTCTCTTTACCGGGCTTGGTATCCGTCTCAGGAATATTATCATCGCCGATGATCCAAAATTCTCATCCAGCCCCTTCGTCACGCTGGGATCTCTGGTCGTTCGCCCCAGCCTTCTTCCTTTGCTTACATGTAAGATAGAGATCGCCAGCATTCGTCTCGACCAACCCGTCGTTCAGCTGATCAAGAATGCCAAGGGGACGTGGAATTTTGAATCACTGGCTCAAAGTCCGCAGGGGGCTCATCAAGAGCCTATGCCTGAAAGAGCAAAGGCTTCTTCAGATTCTCAGTCAATAAGCCTATCGATTTCCAGATTCCGCTTTGTGGATGGGACTATTTCGATTCGGAAGTTTGACCAAGACAATCCGATTGAGGAGAATCGATACGAGCATATCTATATGGATGTCGATGATCTCTCAACTCGGCAATCTGGAAGATTCAGCATGAAACTCCAGTTGCCTGGTCGAGAGAAGAGGACTCTCCAAGCTGCCGGCACAATGGGTCCGATAATTCTGGACCAACTTCAAAAGACAACCATTGATGGAAGAATCGAGTTCTCAGAAATTCCTATCACGGACTTCGCCACTCTTTTCCCCTCTCTGAAAGACACTGGGGCGGAATGGGAAGGAGCCGTTAGCTCAGATGTGCATCTGCAGGGGAGTTATTCAGCGGGTTTGGCATTAGATGGAAAGATTTTTTATCTGGGACTTGGCGCGAAACGGGGGCCCCATCAATCTTCTGTAGTGAATGGTGAATTGCAAGCCAAGTTACATTACTTGGCGAATCCACCCACTTTGAGCGTGGAGGAGGCTAGACTGCGGATGCCAAATTCCACGATCAGCCTTTCCGGAACCTATCAGGAGAAGGACCAGTCGGGTCTTTTTGACTTGAAATTAGATTCTCCCAAGCAGTCTGTGGATGATTTGTTAAAAGTCGCCTCGGTCTTTGGGCAAGGGCCACCACGAGGAGTAGAGACCTCCGGGACCGGCGAGTTGCAGTTGAAAATCAGTGGTTCTGGAAAGAACCCAAGAATAGACGGCGAAGTCAAGTTCTCCGATCTTCAAATCAGCTATCCCGGAGTCCCGGAGAAAATTGCATTGTCCTCTTTGTCCTTGAACTTTAAAGGGAGTGAGATGTCCTCCAATGGATTTCAAGCGGGCATGGGCGAACGTACCCGCCTGGAAGCGCAGATTGCGTCATCCTTTGGCGCGGAACCGTTTTACTCCGCCACGATCAAGAGCCAGAAAGCCGTGCAAGTCAACGATGTTATCGCAATTGGATCGTCGTTGGGCTTCGTCTTGCCGGAAGGCGTCGCGCTGCAAAATGGAACGCTGGACCTCCAAATAGAAGCCAAGCGACTTCTCGGCGCAAAACCTGACCTTCATCTGAGAGGGCAGGCAGTCTTGAAGGGAGGACAGTTGAAAGTTCGAGCGCTCAAGGTTCCCCTGGAAGTCCGCCAGGCTTTCCTCAAATTCACTGGAAATTCAGCCAATGTTTCCGACTTGGTTTCATCCCTGGCCAGTTCAAACCTGTCTGGCAAACTCCAAGTAGTCAACTTTAATGCGCCTACCCTGGTCTTTGCTCTTGGCATTGATCAGCTAAACTTAGCCACACTGGACCACCTGGTCAATCTGGCTGGCCGCTTTGATACGGGTAAGAGCAGTGATGGAAGTCTCCATACAGCCAGGATCGACGTACCTGTGAGCCTTCATGCAAAACATCAGAATCATGAATCTGAGCCACTGTCTTGCCTCGGAGCGTTATTTCGAGATTTTCTTCTCCCTTGGGAAGTCTCCGCTGCCGTTCCCCAAACACCTCGGCCAACCCGCGATCCTCTCAAGGAGCTGGTTATTCGAGACAGTTCCGTTAGCATCGGCAAGGTGATTTATGATCAGCTCTTGCTCACCCAGGTCGCGACAAAAGTGCAGATGAAAAACAAAGTGCTAGAGCTCCAGGACCTGCAGTTTCAGATGAATCAAGGCATGCAAAGCGGCACTGCGACCTTTGATTTCAATGGAGCCCGCCCGCGCTATGCTCTTAGTTCCAAATTGAAGAATGTCGACGCCAACGAGTTTCTATCTCAAAATACGTCCTTGAAGAATACGATTTATGGGAAGCTTTCCTGCAATTTCGACCTTCGGGGTGAAGGCTCTGCGTTTGATGAGATCAGCCGGGGGCTGAAAGGGGGAGGCAGACTGGCGCTCACGAAGGGAAAAATCACTTCGTTTAATCTTAACGAGCAAGTCGTCGCGTTGGGGAAACTGACCGGGCTCAACTTGGGACAGGAAGGAACAGTCATTGATGACGCTGTCAGTGACTTTCAGGTCTCCGATGGGCGTGTGTCGACCACTGCTCTGCAGGTCAAAAGTCCTGACATGGTATTGCACGCCAATGGAAGCTTTGGCCTGGATAAAACACTCGACTATCAGGTCATCGCTGAATTGCCCCCTGCAACGAGCAAGAAATACGATGACTCCAGACAGTTCCTCAATCTGGCTACAGCCACCTTTTTCAAGAATGAGCAAGGAAATGTGGTGTTACCCATTCGGATGACCGGAGTCATCTCGAACCCGAGATTTGCTCTAGATCTCAGAATAGTTCAGGAAAATCTGAGGAACAGCTTCCGAAAAGATGGAGTCAAAAAGACTCTGGATTCACTGCAAAACATTTTCAAATCTAAACAGCCAGCACAGGACACAAGCACTCAACAATCTCCAAAGGAATTGACTGGAACGGAAAAATCTTCTGGTGAGAAACCCCCCGAAAAAAAATCTTCTCCCTGGGAAGACCTCCTTAAGGGGATCATGGACAAGGCTAAAGAAAAGAAGAAGGACGATAAACAGAACTGAATATATTCTCGATGGATCGCGGAGAGATGTCGAAGCCTTAATAGCAAGTTGCCAAAAAGAGATACTTTCAGTTTCCAAATCAAGCGTCCCCCTCACCTGGCCTTCGGCCACCCTCTCCCCAAGTGAGAGGGGCTCTATGAAAAAATCCCCTCCTATTTTAGGAGGGGTCGAAGCCCGCAAGGGCATCGGGGGTGGTAAGGTCGCGTGCAAACCCAAGATGGACGAGAATCGCCACGGTCGACCATCCCCTGGAGGCCTAACGGCCTTCAGCTCCCCTCCTGACCCAGGAGGGGATTTTTTCACACTTTCAGGGGCTGGGGGTGAGGGACTTAGCCTGTTTGCAGCTATTTGAATGCAAGTTGGTATGAGGAATTCGTCAAAAATCATCATGAAGAAAATACTAATACGATCCATTCCACTGATTCTCCTTTTCACTCTCCCATCTCTTACCGTAGAGCCAGGCCGACATCGCAAACTCGCCGAGTATTATGCCCCTGTACTTTATTCAGGACACTCATTCTGCCGTCTTAGACTTCGTCACACGATTTGATTTTGATGGCGACTGGAATGGCGCCAATAACTGGAAGAATGCCTACGTTTATGATCTTCCTGGATCGGTTTACTACGCGGTGATTGAATCCACAGGGCATTATTTCATCACGTACGCTTTCTATCACGCACGGGACTATACTGCCAGGCCTTTCGAGGGATATGCTCCTAAAACTGAGCATGAAAATGATATGGAGGGGTGCACATTGGTGATTGAAAAAGATCAAACGTCCTGGGGCAAACCAATCTTGCTGGAGACCTTGGCGCATGATCATTTTTACAAGTACGACAACCCGCACTATAGAAAAGTGCACGAAGGCGCCCTCCCTCTGGATGGGTCGATTGTGTTTCTCAAGGAAGAGGATAAGACGCATCACCGACAGCCTGCTATTTATATTGAGCCCGAAGGTCACGGAGTGAGGGCCGCCACTTCTCAGGTACTGGAGTCTGGCTTTCAACATCCCGGGGTCATTTACCGCTTTGCCGGAAGAGGGGCCGAAGTGCCGCGGAGCAGCAACGATCAGGACGTCAGCTATGATCTCATCAGCATCGAGGAGACACTATGGGCGAAACGTAACGAAGTAGGAAAAACTTCAACTTATTGTTGCACCGATCTCTATAACCTCCCCGATGGCCAGAATGCGCAGATAGGGAGCTCCTTTAATGGGCCCATTGGCAGTTGCTCGGCCAAGCCTCCCTGGGGATGGGATCAAGCCGATGACGGCCCAATCAAGAAGGGGGACTGGTTTCGCAACCCGCTTTATGCGTATAACCAGCAACTTCAGATTGACGGATTCAGCGGGAAATATGTTTACAATCCTTACCTTCAGGTTGATCCGGGCAATGGCAGCAAAAACGGCACGCTTTGCTCTGAAAGTTCCGAAAGCAAAAACGTCAAGGAAGCGGCTGCATCAACACTCTTTGGTATTGGAAAGGTTCTGTTCTCCGGCGGACTTTCATCCAAGAGCATTGGAGACCGGGCCAAACAGCTTTTTATGACCGATACGGTGCTGCTGGAGTGGGCAAAGAAGGAAGATTTTGAGCGCTGGGAATGGAATAAGGCACTTGTCGCATCCAATTTGCCCTCAGTCGTTACTGAGAGCCTCACCGATCAGATGCGCATTCCGCTATTGGAGAATTTCCTCTTTTCAAGCCCTCACTTTAAGGCCCCCGCCCGCTATTTTGACAGCCTTGTGGTTAGGTACAAATATCCCTTGGACGGCGCGCGGGCAAAAGTCTACTGGACCTATGATGATATGACAGACTTTGATGAAACTTACAGTCAAAGCCTGAATCTAACCAAAGCTGAGAAATGGAAAATGGCTCGAATCGACCTGGCCCAATCCAAACAATGGGACAAGACAAAAACTGTTTCTCAAATCAGGGTCGAAATTCTTTCATCCCAGGGGGAAAAACTGGCTACGGTGGATCCTACCAAACCCAGCGCTGCCAGCAACGACACATCAATTCCATTTGTCATCAACTACATCATTTTCGATCGTGATTCCTTCGCAGATACTTTTGAAAGATAGGACGTTTGTGAAAATCAAAACTCATCGCGCTGATCCGTGTCCATTTCCTTATCTTGACAACGCCGTTTTTTCCAGCACCAGAACTCGCAGGAACTTCATCATATCCACGGATGTCCAATCTGTCGGGCCTACCACCTTGTAGGCGACTTTCCCATTCTTGTCTAAGATGTAAGTCTCCGGGTACATGAAAGTTCCATACATGGAAGAAATCCGTTTGTCAAAATCTGCATAGACCGGCAATGCAAAACCGTTTTTTCTAATGAACTGATTTACGGAGGCCCAAGAATCATCAACGCTGAGAGCCAGGATAGCAAATTCATTCTTGTCCATCTGCTGGTACAGGGCTTCCATGGACGGCATTTCCTCCCGGCAAGGGGGGCACCAGGTAGCCCAGAAATTCAAGAGAACCACCTTCCCCCGGAAATCGTGAAGAGACTGCTGCTTGCCGGTGGAATCCTTTAAACTGAAATTAGGGGCCAAATGACCTTGCAAGACTGGCCCCCTGGCGGTTTCAGTAATGTTTGAGTTCGAACAGTAGAATTGGGCTAGCACGCAGATAAGAAAAAGAAAGCAGATCATCCGATTCATGTTTCGTTTGCCTCGACTGGGCACTATTTGCGGGGATTGCCAATGACTGCGGCCTTCTGTCTGCTTTGTTTGATTCGTTCCCCCCGGTTGAGAGAGATTTTCAACAGAGGCGGGGTGACCAGGGTGGTAGCAATCACCATGATAACAACTGCCGAATAAGTTGAGCTATTGACGACCGGGCTCCCCTTCAGTGTCAAAAAGGCTCCGATACTGGCAAAAATTAATCCGACTTCCCCGCGAGGAATCATCCCGATCCCAACGGATATTCTGTCCAATCCTTTTTCAAGCACAGCTAATGCACAAACCTGCTTCCCCACGATTGCAGCCACAGTCAATACAAATGCAAACCCTAGAATGCTCGAGTTTGCAAAAGTTCTCAAGTCAACGCGGACTCCCATGAGCACGAAGAAAATCGGCACAAGAAATGAACTGATTGGATGCACCAGCTCCTCAATACTGTGTTCACCACTTGCCCTAAAATCTTCATAATGGACTCGATCCAGAATTAATCCCGCAGCAAAAGCGCCAACGATGGGAGCGAGTTCAATTCGGCTAGCCAGATAGGATAGAAGGAAGCAAAAAGAAATGCTGGTCGTAAGAAGCATGCCTCCCACCTTGAGCCGTGAAGCCAAACCAAACATCTTCGGCGACAGCATAGTGCCGACAACGATGGCACCCACAAGAAAAAGCACGGCTTTCGCCGTAATGAGGCTGATCTCGGTGAAGGAGATCCCGGCAGCCCCTTTTTCTGCTGCCCTGATTACCCCGCTCAGAACCGCCAAAATAACCAACCCCATGACATCATCAATTACAGCAGCGCCGAGAATGATCCTCGCTTCCTTGGTGGCAGTCTTCCCTAAATCTTTCAGAACTCGAGCCGTAATTCCGACGCTGGTAGCACTAAGGGTGGCTCCAATGAAGACATGAACCAGCGTGCCGGCCTGCGGCAGAAAGAAGACTCCGACTCCCCATCCCAATAACATCGGAGTGATGACACCCACGAGAGCAACCAAAAACGAGGATGCTCCTACTTCCATCATCTCCTTCACATTGGATTCCAGCCCGACTTCGAAGAGCAGGAAAATCACGCCAATTTCTGCCAGGATCCCAATTACTTCATTCGACTTCATGTATTCGACACCATGAAATCCCAATATCCCCAGATTTCCCAATATCACTCCAAAAATTAACTCACCCAGAACAACCGGCTGCTTGAGGCGCTCCAATAGGGCTCCTCCTAGCTTTGCGGAAATAAGAATAATAACCAAAGAGATCAGTACTCTCGCCATTTGACTCGAGTGTTCCTGACCGGTCGAGTCAGGTTGGGAACTTGAATGAGTATTCTGAGCCGCAGGTGAAAATTCAGCCGCCTGTGCCCAAGTGAATTTGGAGTCTTCTGTTCTGAAATTCTGGCGAGGAGACAATGAAAATTGAATCAATCCGAAAAATCCAAGGAACACAAAGATTCGAGCTATTTTATTAATCACGGGAGTTTTTTGCGGGTTGTTTAAGATTGTTTTAAGTAGCAATGAAGGGGAACGAAGCGGGTCCTGAGCTCTGAAACAGCGACAGTGTTTGGGAATGTGGGGCGGGCCCATGGGCCGTGACCGTGACTCGACGAAGGTTCTGGTCGCCGTCGGGGGCCGGCTCCCACACTTAATGTCCAAACCCTAAACACTGAAATAGCTGCTGCAGTCGACGAATGAGCTGCGACTAAACTCTCGTCAACAGGTGCCCCAGCTTTTCTTTTTTGGTCTTCAAATAGTTCTGAGTGGACCGGCGTGGGGCTATTTCAATGGAGATTCGTTCCAGCACCTTGAGGCCAGCTTTTTCCAGAGCCTTCATTTTCTCCGGGTTATTTGAAAGCAACCGCACTCGGGAAATCCCCAGGTCCTTTAGGATATGAGCACAGGCGGCATAATCACGTTCGTCAGCGCCGAACCCCAGCTTTTTGTTGGCTTCTACTGTATCGGCCCCTTTGTCTTGAAGCTCGTAGGCGATCAATTTGTTGAGAAGCCCGATTCCCCTTCCCTCTTCGGGATGATATATGATGACCCCTTCCCCAGACTTATGAATAGCTCGCATCGCAAACCTCAACTGTTCTCCGCAGTCACAGCGAGTTGAGGCAAAAACATCTCCGGTCAGGCACTGGGAGTGAATTCGCACAAGAGGGGCTTTGGCCTGTGTGAGATTGCCTTTCACCAAGACAACGTAAGCTGTTTTTTGGCCACGAACAATTGCCTCGTAACCTAGGATCCTGAATTTGCCGTGCTTGGTGGGAAAAAAGGAATCCGATATTTTCTTAACGCTCATCGCACTCTTTAATCCGAAACATCAAGTCCATTGCCGCAAAACATGATCTCGTCGTGCGTTTTGGAGTAATAGAATGTATCGGAAACACATAGCCATGTCAATTTTGCGGAGGCGCTTTGCGCACACTGAAACGCGCGCAGGAGCGCGCGTTCCACCCTGGTGCGATTTCTGACAACGCACCTAAGTTTGTGGTTCACCCAAGGTGAGCCAAAAATGATCTGGCCAGCATGCTATTTCCACTCAGGGGGAACCATTCGCAGTTCAAGAAAATCCTTCGAGTTCAGTTTTCGATATCCGCCAACTTGCAAATCTCCCAAAGCCAAATTTCCGATTCTGGTCCTGACTAGCTTCAACACTCTTCCTCCCAAGGATTCGATCATGCGGCGAATCTGGCGATTCTTGCCTTCGATGATCATAATCTGAAGGTGGGTATGTTTCTCTGTATTTCGGAGGATCCTTACTTTTGCCGGAAGCGTGCGCTCCCCGTTCTTCAGGGGGACCCCCTCCTTTAAAGTTTGCAGCTGCTCTGGAGTTGGATGAAAGTTGATCTTGAGCTGATAGGTCTTGGGGATCTTCGAAAGCGGGTTGGTCAATTCTTCACCGAATTTCGTGTCATTGGTTAATAAAAGCAAACCTGAAGTATTCATGTCCAGACGGCCGACGGGGAATACCCATTTTTCAGTCTCTATCAAAAGATCATAGATAGTTCTTCGTTGGTGAGGGTCCCCATGAGAAGTCACTACCCCCCTCGGCTTGTACAGCATCAGGTAAATCTTTTTCTGGTCCAGCAAAGCGAGTCCATTCCATCGGACGGAATCGCTGGAAAGTGAGACCCACAATTCGGGGTCACGCACTCTCTTGCCGTTGACTGTTACACGACCAGAGGTTATCTCCTTTCGAGCATCCGTTCGCGAGGCGATCCCATACTTTGAAAAGACACGATCCAGGGTGACCTTTTCTTTAATTTCGCGATTTGTCCTTAGCTTGAAAATAGGATTCCACCCTTTCAAACAGCTGCTACAGCTAAAATTGGAAATAGTAGATGTCCAGGCGACCAGTCCCTCCGGCATTGTTGCCTATTATGCTACCATAGCCTTGTTGAGCAACAGTCTCGTGCTGTGGTGTGTGACAAATTTGTGGGTACCTAGCCGGTGCTGGTGGAGCGGGCAAGCTGAAGCGCGCGCAGGCGCGCGTGTTCCACCTTGCTGCAACTTTAGGATGTGCCTAAGTCACAAATCTGTCGCACATCCCTAGCCCTGTGGTTCCAATTCCAATCAAGGAGGAAGGGGTGAAAATAAGAGGAAGAGTAAAAATTTGGTCTGGATGTCTGCTGGCTTCCCTTTTTGCCTTCTCGCTATGCAGCAAGTCGGCTTTGGCTCAGACAAAAAATGAGTATGACCTGCGAGGAGCGGTGGTTGAGCAGTTCATGGCCGCGCGAACTCTTGAACATGACGTTGAGGCCAGGAAGTTGATGACCGCCACCTTGGAGGATCACTATCTTCACAACAAGCGACTTTCCATTCGCGTTCGCAGTGGACGCGTTGTCTCTTTCAATTTCGATTCTTCAAAGATCACTCCATCAGGGGACAAAGAGTTTGCCGCCGATGTCGAGAGCCTCTGGGCCGATCTGAATGAAATGCTCTTCGCGACCCAATATGAGAGGATCAAATTTATCCTGGTCAAAGATCAATGGCTGGCTAACGAGATTAAGTTCGTGAAATCAGTTCCCCGACCGCGTCTGCTACCCTTCAATCTGGTTAGCGAAAAAAGAGGAAAGTTTGCGCTGGAAGTTGTGAAGAAATTGATGAAAGCCTTAATCAATCGGGACCCTAAGGTTGCGTTTCAGGTTCTCACCCAAGAATTCCAGAGCCAATTTCACTCCGAGGATGAGCTAAAGAATTTTCTTTTCGGTCCAGCTGATCCATCCTACGCAGCTTATGAGGTGAATACACTTACCCAAAAAGACCCCAAGGAAATGGAGGTAAGAGTCAAAATCTATCGGGTTGTCAAAGGCAAAAAAGGGATCACCAGTCAGGACGTGCGACTAACCGTAAGGGAGGGAAAATCGGACTGGAATATCGATGAGTTTGAACTGGTGAACAGTTAATGGGATAAGCCAGAAACCTCCCTCCACGGAGGCTTGCTCTCATGTTTGGACATTTTGAGGGGTGATCGACATGGCTCTTATCTAGAGAAAGAAAGCCAAAAAGACTATTTCTTCTTTTCAGGTTTCTCTTTTGTCGCCTTGTATTTTGTCTCGATTGTTATGGAGAGAGTCTCGATCATCGACTTGGCAACTGCCGCATCCTTTCCGTTTGGGGCCAGTTCCAAATACTTCTGGAAAGCTTCAACAGTTCCTGGCGCGGGAATTGACTTCCCATCTGGTGTAGTCTGAGCTTTACTCATTAAGCAGATCCCGAGCTGATAATGCGCATCAGGATTACTTGGGTCGATTTGCACGGCCCTTTGAAAAGCATCCACGGCCTCAACCGCCTTTCCAGTATTCACCAAAGTTGCGCCTAGATTGTAATAGGCTTTTGAGCCGGTTGCAGGATTCAGGTCGGCTGATTTCTTTGTTTCGCTAAGGGCATTTTCCATCTTTCCAGATAAGGCATAAACCAAAGCCAGATTCATATGATAGCTGGCTTCGATCTGAGTATCGGGCTTGCTGCTCTGAGCAAGCACTTCCAAAGCCTTGGTGTAGTTTTCTGAAGCCTCATCAAATTTTCGGAGACCCTTGTAGGACTCTGCCATGTTTGCGTAGACAACGTGTTGCTTCGGGTCAAGCTCGGCTGCGGCCTTGAATTCCCCTACGGCCTCTTCATACTGTTTGGCCGCAAAGTACTCTCGCCCCCTATCAAAACGCCCCTTCATAGTATTGTGCTTCTTGGCCTGCTCTTCACTCTTGGCTCGAGTTTCCTTTTCCTCTTTGGTTAGCTCTCTGGGCTGGGACTTGCTTTTCTCGGCCTCTTGCTTCAAATTGAA
>JBGOVH010000104.1:0-7510 GCA_041478005.1 Terriglobia bacterium
AGGACATAATACCTTTGTCATCGATGCCAGCAAAGAAGGATTCAAACGTTTGGAGAAAACGATTACTTTTGAGTACGATGAGCGCCAGGACGTTATTATCAAACTAGAACATGAACCGACAAAAAAACAATAAAGGGAGCTGGACTTTTATTACTGTCTCCTGTCGGTGCTAGATGGTTTCCAAAACCTCACGATACTGCAGCATTGCGTGGGGTTCCCCTCAATCAAATCCGAGGATTGTCATATGTACTTTGGTCATCGATGCAAGTTTCTGATTGTACTTGCTGTCCTGATTTTCCTGGGGGTTGGAGTATCTCTTGTTCAGGCGAAAAAAAAAGAGCCCCCGACTAAATCAATCCGAGGTCGCGTGGTTGACAAGAACAAACAGTCGATTGTTGGTGCAAAGGTTTTTATTCGAAATGTAAACAAGAATACAACCACAGTTCTATCGACAGATGACAGCGGTCTTTATTCTATTTATGGATTGGACCCCAAGATGGATTATGAAGTGAGCGCCGAATATGGAAAGTTTATTTCAGAAAAAAAAACGGTGAGCTTATTTCTGAACCGAAATGACAACGTATTTAATTTTGAACTTGGGGAACTCACCGAAGCGACAAGACAGCAAGGATCACAAGAGCGCGCCAAACTAAATATAGAGATTGAAACGGCCGACCATGTCAAATTATCGGGCGATTGGTACCGTCCGCCCGAGAAGAAGGAAACTAAGACTCCAGCAGTCTTGCTTATTCATGGGGTCGGCGAAGACAGGAGAATTTGGGACCCTTTCATTGCTGATCATTTGCTAAAGAGTGGCTTCGCTGTGCTCAACATTGATTTGCGCGGTCACGGAACCGGGAAACAAAACGGAACTAGTGTAAGCGCAGATGGCCCTCAATCTCCCACAACAGAAGTTTTATCCATAGACCTGGATGCCGCTGTCCACTGGCTGAAGTTGCGGGATGAGGTCGACCTCAGCCGAATCGCTTTGGTCGGGTCTGGCATAGGCGCCGACTTGGCCTTTCTGGGCTCTGGAAAGTTTGAAGAGATTCGGTCGGCAGTAGCGCTCTCTGGAAATGTCACCCATGCCAAGGCTCTAGTCAGCGGAATGTCCAACTTTCAGCCTCACTCCATTCTCTATGTTGCCACCGAGGGAGATCCGCAAGGCGCGGAATCTGCAGCCCAACTGGAGAAAATGACCGGATTCCCTGTCCGTGTGCAGATTTTCGAGAATTCCGGCGCTCAAGGCTGCAGAATTCTTCAGGAGATTCCGGAAGCGACGACTTTGGTCTTAGAGTGGCTAAAGAAAACCCTTTGATTCAAGTGACCTTGGACGCCCACCGCAATATGCAGACTTGGGGCGTTACCAAAACACCTGGGATCCGCTAGGGTCGGAGCGTTGATAAGACTTTTGCATGATTCACACGATGTTGTGAAGTGAGGGGCGTGTTAGCAAATGATCGTGGTAAAAGTAGGTGGCAGTTTGGGGATTGATTACGAGTCAGTTTGTCTTGATCTAGCTTCAATGATCAAGGCAGGCGAGAAAGCGGTCCTGGTGCACGGTGGATCTGCGGAGACCAATGTTATTTCACAAAAGCTAGGCAAGCCTCCCCGCATGGTTACTTCTGTGTCGGGATATGAATCCCGTTATACGGATCGCGAGACCCTGGAAATCTTTGAAATGGTCTATTGTGGCAAGGTGAACAAAGGTATCGTTCAAAAACTTCAGCGTCATGGAGTGAACGCCGTCGGCTTGTCGGGAATTGATGGGCGGATCTGGCAAGGGATCCGCAAGTCATCCATCACTGTGATTGAAGATGGCAAGAAAAAAGTCTTGCGGGGTGACTTTACGGGGAGGGTCGAGAAAGTAAATCTGGACCTCATCCAGCTATTGATTGATCACGGCTATACGCCCGTTCTAACACCGCCTGCAATTAGTTACGAAGGCGAGGCCATCAATGTGGATGGAGATAGAGCTGCTGCCATTCTGGCTTCAGCATTGAAAGTCGAAAGACTGATTATTCTCTCGAACATTCCTGGGCTCCTCCGTGATATCCGGGATGAGTCCACCTTGATTGCTGAGATCCCTATCGATCAGATCGGCGAATACGTCGAGTTTGCCCAAGGACGCATGAAGAAAAAGGTGCTTGGAGCCATCGAAGCGATTCGAGAAGGTGTTCGAGAAGTCGTTCTTGCCGATGCCCGTGTCCCCCATCCTATTACAGCAGCAATGTCAGGAAAAGGAACTGTGATTCATTGATGGTTGAAGAGCCGAAAGGATCGACTGATTCTGGTTCTTGCACTCACCTCTTGGGTCTCGCGCATCCCAGATCGAGTCAGCCTCCGAGTTGAGCGCGAACCGACTCACTCACCAATTTGCCGTCTACAACTTTTCCCACAAACTTGCTCATCACGGCTTTCATCACTTTTCCCAAATCCTTTGGACTCGCAGTGCCCAGTTCACCAATGACCTGAGCAACGACTGCCTTGATCTCATCAATACCAATTGCCGCAGGCAAGTAAGATTGCAGAATCGTCAATTGGTCTTCCTCTCGTGCAACCAGATCACTTCTGCCTCCCTTGGTGAATTGCTCGATGGAGTCTTTGCGCTGTTTGACCAATGTCTGAAGGACTTGAAGAACCTCAGATTCCTCTAAAGCCTTGACCTTTTCGACCTCCTTCATCTTGATGGCCGTTTTCATGGCTCGGAGCACATCCAACCTGGCTGAGTCCTTTGTCCTCATTGCTTGCGTAATATCCAATTGGATTCTTTCTTGAATTGACATCGATGCTCCTTTTCAAGTCCGAACGAGTCTAATCAAGTTAAGGTGAATGGCACTCGGAACGATTCGAATCTTTATGCGTCTTGCCAGCAATATTCTATAACTACATGAGTGTTTTTTCCGATAAATATCTTAAATAGATGCTTTATGGCAAGACCTGAACGCAAATCCCTTCAACAATTTGACACATGTTAAGCTCTATCAAACTTTATCATCGATTATAGAAATTGGATGTGTTAATAATTATGTCTGAATTTTGGCACTAATGCTTCCGGTTGATTCCACCTGCACTTCCAGTACAGCAGTGCCAAGATTAATCAAATATAAGTAAGCTTCAATCTGCTCATTGTAGGCTGTTGATCTGAGTAGATTCAGATTGGTTTCAACAGCACGTCCAGATGATGCAACCTTTGACCTTATAACGTGATATTCAGTATTCCTAGTTTTGCGATCCGTGCAGTACAAGGGTGCAATGATCTGCTATCCAATTAGAATTATTTTGGTGGAAGATAACCCGGATCGGATTCTGCTTACCGAGCGTGCTTTCAAGAGGTTTCACCCTCAAACTCAGATTGTGCCCGTTAAGAATGAGAAAGAGTGCGTTGAACTCCTGCACCGTGAGAACTTTTCTGCCGTTATTCTCGATTACAATCCGCCGGGGATGAGCGGTTTGGAAGTCATAAGGGAAATCATGGGCAACGGTCCGGGAATACCTGTCATTATGGTCACTGGCCAGGGTGATGAAGATCTAGCTGTCAGGGCAATGAAAATGGGGGTCAGCGATTATGTTGCAAAGACGCAAGGTTACCTCAACAAGCTTCCGGTGGTTGTGGAGAGAGCCATCGAAAGAAACGAACTTCAAGTAAAGCTAAGGGAGGCAGAGGAAAAATATAAGAGGCTTGCTGAAAACGCCAGAGACTTGATACTTACGACGGATCGGTTCGGGAATTTCACCTTTTTGACTCCTCGGGCAGTTGAGCTAATAGGCTATTCTGCAGAAGAACTGCAGGGCAAGCATTTTGTACAGATTCTCCCTGCTCAGAGCAGAGGAAAGATAGCCAACCTGTTCAATGGAGAGAGGGCAGGAGATCATCCAAATTTGATTGAATTAGAGTTAAAGACGAAGGCTGGCGAGATCAAAAACTTTGAACTAAGTTTCACCACTCTTTTGCAGGGCGATAGGGTGATTGGATTTGAAGCCGTGGGGAGAGACGTTACTCAAAGGGTCCTGCTTGAAAGACAGATCCGGCAAAAAAACAAAGAGCTAACGGGGCTACTCTCCGTCACTTCTGCGATTTCACACTCACTGAACATTGTGGAGATTTCCGACACCTCCTTGGAACGAGTTTGTGAACTTGTGGAGATGAATCTTGGGGTAGTTTCGACTTTGATGTTTGACAATTCATCCTTGCAGTTAAGCGGTTCACATCATTTGACTGCTCCATTGTTTCAGGCTTTCAAAGAACAGGATCTTTTGAAGGAGATCTTCGAATCGCTCTCACGACTTAAGCGCCCATTGACTGATGTGGAAATGCGATCCGCTACAGCCTCGGATTCGTTCTCCTTACTAGTCCAAGTGTGTAACCGGGAGCAGATCCAGTCCTTTGTGGTTCTACCTTTATTCTTCAAGGAGAGGCTGCTCGGGTTTCTTATGGGAGGCCGATACATCCACAAGGAATTTCAGCCGCAAGAAATCGAGATTCTAAGTTCCGTATGCAGCCAAATCAGTATCGGCATCTCCAATGCGCTTTTGTTCAATGCCTTTCGGGAGGCCAAGACAGAGTGGGAAATCACCTTCGACGCCATGTCGGAACTGATTTGCATGCAAGACCCGGAGGGGAGAATCATTCGTGTCAACAAAGCATTGGCGCGCCGGTTGAACCTTGAGCCTCGAGATCTGGTCAATCACAAGGCGGAAGAGGTTT
The DNA here is from genome assembly GCA_041478005.1 of Terriglobia bacterium. GTDB lineage: Bacteria > Acidobacteriota > Terriglobia > Versatilivoradales > Versatilivoraceae > JBGOVH01. The sequence continues at coordinate 4,709 of JBGOVH010000104.1, forward strand.
TCCAAGACCCAATTTCCCCCTGGCGGCAGCCTCAGAGGCCTGAAATGTATGAAAAGGACAAGATCATCTCCGTGGAGTTTGAAGACAAATTCCTAAAGGGAGCTTTTGAGATCGCCACCACTCCAATTCATAGTTCTACGGGACAGCTTTTTGCGTGGTTGTTTGTGGGCAAGGATGTTTCAGAACAGAGGCATTTGCAAAACCAAATTGTCCAGGTGGAACGACTCAAAGCCTTGGGTGAAATGGCTAGTGGCGTTGCCCACGACTTCAACAATGTTTTGGCCGGGATCCTCGGTAAGACCCAGGTCATGCTCAGTAATTTGGAAATGGGGGATGCCCTCGATATTCAAAGCTTTAGGCAAAACTTGAAAACCATTGAGAAAAGCACTATTCAAGGCGCCAAGACCGTTAAGCGCATTCAAGATTTCACACGAATCAGGACTGATCAAAAATTCGATCGGGTGGATGTTAACGAAATCGTTAAAGAGGCTATCAAGATAATCAGGCCGATTTGGAGGGACCAATGTGAGGCGAAAGGGATTAAAATCGAGATGGACTTTTCTCCTGGCGCGGCGCCGCCAATCAACGGGATTGATTCTGAGCTTACAGACGTTATTGTCAATACAATCTCTAACTCTATTGACGCAATGCCTGACGGAGGGGCCATTCGTATTTCTACTGGACTTTACCAGTTGGAAAATATGGAATATGCGGAAATCAAGATCTCTGACAACGGCATGGGCATGTCCGATGAAGTCAAGCAAAGAATTTTCGATCCTTTTTTTTCGACTAAAGGTCCCAAAGGAATGGGCTTGGGGATGAGCGTCGCCTACGGGATCATTGCAAGGCACCACGGAGATATAGAGATTGAGAGTAAACTTGGCCATGGGACGACTTGTATGATTTATCTTCCGGCTGCAAAAAAAAATGAAATTGAAAAAAAAGTACCGCGCGTGAGGACCTCTCCCATGGAGAAACATAAGATACGGATTTTAGTGATAGATGATGAAGAGGTTATACGTGACTTTTTGTCTGAGATGTTTGCTAGTTCTGGCTATGAGGTGGGTGTTGCGGCTACAGGTTCGGAAGGTCTTGCCGCATTTAAAAAAGGCAATTATGATCTTGTCTTTTCAGACCTAGGGCTGCCAGAAATGTCCGGGTGGGATGTCGCTAAGGCCATTCGAGCCAGCAGGTCTGACATACCCATTGTCCTTTTGAGTGGTTGGGGGATTCAACTAGATGATGTTCGAATCAAGGAGGCGGGAGTCAACTTGGTTCTCTCCAAACCTTGCCGGATGGATGACCTTTTAAATGCAGTTGAAGAGGTTCTAAAGCGACAGAAACCCACCAATGCATGATCTAATAAAATGAAACTCTTGAGGATGCATGAGCGAAAGAATGGGGAATACCGAACGAGAATCAATTCTTATTGTGGATGATGAACCAGAGCTGAGGAATGCTATTGTGGCCTACCTCACCGAGGAAGGATACGAAGTACAGGCAGCATCCAGCGGTGAAGATTCGTTGGAGCTGTTAAAGACCACTCCATTCGATATCTTGATTACAGACATGAAGCTTCCTGGCATTGATGGGAATACCGTATTACAGGAGGCGCTTGCGCTTTACCAGGAAATCATTGGGATCATCATAACAGGTTATGGCACTGTGGAGAGTGCCGTGCAAGCAATGAAGAAAGGCGCTTATGACTACATCTCCAAGCCATTCCAATTGGTAGAGATTTCCCTGGTTGTCCGACAAGCTTTAGAACGGCGGCGTCTTAAAGAAGAAAACGCTTATCTAAAAACTCAACTTAAGGACAAGTATCGTTTTGAGAGCATTATTGGAAACAGCAAACCCATGCAGGAGGTCTTCCAGTTAGTCGAGACCATCTCTGGAACCAATAGCACAGTGTTGATCACAGGAGAAACAGGAACGGGGAAGGAACTTATTGCAAAGGCCATTCACTTTAACAGCCAGCGTCGTGATCAAAAAATCGTGAGTATCAACTGCGGGGCCATTCCGGAGACGCTCCTGGAAAGTGAATTGTTCGGACATGTTAAGGGCGCTTTTACCGGAGCTCATCAATCGCGCATTGGAAGATTTGAACAGGCTCACAAGGGGACTATTTTTCTTGATGAGATTGGTAATATGAGTCCTACCTTGCAGGTGAAGCTGTTGCGTGTTTTGCAGGAAAGGGAATTTGAGAGGGTGGGAGGGACCGAAACGGTTAAAGTGGATGTCCGAATCGTTGCTGCTGCGAGCGCTAATCTCAAGGAGATGGTTGACCGAAATGAGTTTCGTAGTGACCTTTATTACCGGCTAAACGTCATCCCGATCCATCTGCCTTCATTGAAGGATCGCCGCGAAGATGTTCCCTTGCTGGCGAAGCATTTTATCAAGAAATACTGTCAAAGTTCCAATTTGGAATCAAAAACAGTCTCGCAGGAAGCCATGAAAATGCTCATGAATTATCACTGGCCGGGCAATATTCGCCAGTTGGAGAACGCTATCGAAAGGGCGGTGGCATTGGTCGGGATGCGGAGCCTCCTAGTCCCTTCTGATCTCCCTCAAGAGGTCCAGAAGACCAATAACAATTTGTTCCTTTCGGAGATTTACATTCCTGACGAAGGTGTGAATTTCAATACAGAAGTCTCCTACCTCGAGAGAGAGCTGATTTTACAAAGCCTCAAAAAATCCGGGGGCAATAAGAAACAAGCTGCAAAACTGCTCAACTTGAAGCGAACGACTTTGATTGAAAAGCTAAAGCGCTTAGACTTGATGAATGAGGTTTGACCTCTTTTC
>JBGOVH010000386.1:0-3964 GCA_041478005.1 Terriglobia bacterium
CAAGAACTCTTTAGAGTTTTCTTACATTCCCAACTTTGTCATCGTCTGTCATCTTTGGGACAAGCCGCCCCTGTTGGCGGGCTGGATCCCAGGTGGCAATACGAGACTTAATTTCCCTCTTGTCCTTTTGATAGCTAGGTCTCCCCTTTCGTACTTCGCAAACGCATTCCCCCAGGTGGAACACGGGCTCCCGCGCGTGTTCCTGACTTTGAACATTTTGGAGTACGGCAGCTTTCTGCCGCTTTCAGAATGATATTCGATCCATCAAACTGGCAGCTTGCTGCTACGCACCCTCAATGCCAAGTCTGACCGAGGTTCCGACCCTAGGCGCCAGCCCGGCTGGCGCCAGCAAAAGCGGCAGCAAGCTTAGCAAGGTGCCGCACTCCAAGGAAAATCCTCAGAGTCAACTAGGCCTTCGGAGATAAAAGATGAAAAGGGAAATCTTAAGACAAAAAAATTTCTTGCTCTCTAATTTAATCATCCCTCATTTGCCTCAAGTGGCAGTGCTGTTATTCATGCTCGTCTTATTCTGTTCCACTGCTTTAGCTCAGCAAAGAATCTACGGCACCGTTTTCAGCAAGACCTCCCGCGTCCCCATAGAGGGAGTCCATGTCACACTAGAGAGTGATAAGCTGGCCGGTATGCGGCAAGCAGTCACAGATTCCAATGGACGATACTCTTTTTCTCCCCTCAGCCCGGGTGAGTACACTATCAGCATCACTGTCGAGAAATTCACATCCCCAAGAGTATCTGCTTCCCTGGCGCCACGAGATTCACGCTTGATTGAATTCGAGATCGAGCCACTAGCGACTTTGAAGGAGGAAATCACGGTCACTGCACCATCAACCCAACTGGATCCTACAGAATCGGGGACGATTTCCACTTTGAGCTCAGAGCAAATACTGGCTCTGCCGGGAACGCGTCGCATGCAATTGACGGACATAGTTCCGCTCTTTGGGTCCAGTGCGGTAGGGAGCCACGATAATCTTGTTCACCTGCGAGGGAATGAACTTTCTCTCAACAATTTTGTCAATGGAGTTTCGTTTTTTGACAATCCCCATCAACTTTTCACGCCTGGCCTATCCCCGGATATTATCCGTTCCGTTAACGTGATTACAGGTGGATTTCCGGCTGAGTTTGGAAATCGCTTTGGGGGGATTCTCGACATTGTGACGAGATCCGGCTTTGATGGTGACAATCATGGGAGTGTGAGCTTGGGCGCCGGCACCCTGCTGAATCATAATATTTCGGTCGACTACGGTGGCCATACCGAACGTTTCGGTTACTTTTTGTTTGCGCAGGGATTTGAGAACGCCCGTTTCTTGAACACGCCGGAGCCAGAACGGTTCCATGATTTCGGGAAAGGTCTGCGTAATTTTGCTCAATTTGATTACAAGCTTGATGAGAAAAACGGTTTCAGGCTGAGCCTGAGTGGCAATGGAACGAATTTTCAACTCCCCAACGGCGCTGAAGACGAATCTCGAGGTAGAGATTTCTTTCAGCGTAATCGAGAACAAACGGCTGTTGCCTCTTGGGATCACTTTTTCGATTCGACCTCCGCCTTGTCCACATCGCTCTATGAGCGTTATGTAAGCTCACGCCTATCGCCAACATCCGACCCTATTTCTATCCAGGCAGACGGTTGGCGCAACACCATCTCTGCCGGTCTCAAGAGTGACTATTCCTTGTTTGCGGGGGAACGTCATGCCATTAAGACCGGAGTTGATTTCATGAGGGTGCACCTTCGCGAGGACATGCTGTTCGATCCGCGGGACAATGATTTTGAAATGGAGCCCTTCGACTTTCGAGGACAGAAGACTGGCGGCCAAGCAAGTTTTTATTTCCAGGATAAAGTTAAACTGACCCGTCGTCTCACCGCCAACCTTGGCTTGCGTTACGACAGTTACCATTTGGTCAGCCAGGGCCAGGGGCTAAGTCCTCGACTCAATCTTGCCTATGCAGTCAATGGTGGGCAAACAGTCTTGCATTTTGCTTATAACCGTTTCTTTTCACCGCCTCCTTTTGAGAACCTCTTATTGTCCGCCAGACTTGGCTTTGAGCGCCAACCGCCGCATATCTCGCGCAGTCATCATTTTGAAACTGGCGTCAGACACTCTTTGGGGCCAAAGATCTTCGTGGACATCAATAGCTACTGGCGTTCCGATAGAAACGCGTTTGAGACCACAGAGCTGGCAAATGTCCGGCTCTTTGCTCCGACAACTTTTTCGCGTGGCAAAGCTTACGGAATTGAGTTCACGTCTCGTTTGTCAGAAATTCAGCGTCTGGGAATTTCCGCTTATTTGAGCTACACGGCTCAGCGCGCCTTCCTGACTGGCCCAATATCTGGTGGATTGACGTTTGAAGAGGTCATTCCCGGGGAACGTTCTCCCGCGGCATTCGACCAGATTCACACCGCGGTCGCGGGTATGACCTGGCGTGAACGTCGAAGTCGATTCTGGACCAGTGCCACACTTCATTACGGAAGTGGCACTCCAGCTTCATTGCACGCACTGGATGGCCACGAAGCACTTGTTCGACTGCCCAACCATTTGACTGGCAATATCTGCGCAGGAATTGATCTTTGGAACAAAGATCGCCATGGGGTCAGCTTGCAGTTCGCCATTGATAATGTGACTAATCGTCTATACCGTGTGGCCAAGGAAAGTGAGTTCACACCTGTGCAATACTCGTCTCCACGCATTATTTCCAGCTCAGTGCGATACAGATTCTAGCGAAGTAGAAGGCAGCCAATCCCCACCCTTTCTGGTTACCGCTTTTTCTACCTTATCTGCTGTGCCGTCACAGGGCATGTGATAATGTTGCCTTGCAATTGTCAAACAAATTGACGGCACATGATCCGCGTCAAACAGAAGGTAATATCGCGCTAGGTGAAACGATGAAGACTTTCGATCTCATAGTGATTGGAACAGGACCCGCCGGCCATCATGCTGCAATTCAAGCAGCGAAGTTGGGGAAGCGTGTGGCGGTCGCAGAAAAAAGGCTGTGTGTGGGTGGCGTCTGTATCAACACCGGGACAATTCCCAGCAAGACTTTTCGGGAGGCGGTACTTTACCTTTCAGGATTCCGTCAACGTGGCCTCTATGGTGTCGGGTACGTCGTGAAAAAAGAGATCACCATGGAGGATCTCTCTTTTCGTGTCAATCACGTTATCAAGAGTGAAACCGACGTCATGCGGGCTCAACTCTCGCGGAACGACGTTGAAATCCTCACGGGTTCAGCCTCATTCGTTGATGACCATCATGTCCATGTTCAAGGAGTGGATTCCAAAGAAGACTATGGAGCAGATTACGTTATCCTCGCGACTGGCACGACTCCTGCACACTCCGATCAGGTACCGGTTGATGGCGTGTCTATTATTGACAGTGACATGTTTCCCAAGCTACCTGCTGTTCCCAAGACCATGACCGTCATTGGCGCTGGCGTGGTGGGCGTGGAGTATGCCTGCATGGCTGCAACCCTTGGAGTAAAGGTAACCCTGCTGGATCTTCGGCCGCGAATGCTGGAGTTTGTCGACGCCGAATTGATTGAAGCGCTTTGTTACCACATGCGCAGCTTTGATGTTACCCTGCGGTTTGGGGAGGAGATGGAAAGTGTCAGCAGGTCTTCTTCTGGGAAAGTGGTGGTAAACCTGAAGAGCAAGAAACAGGTTTATTCCGAGGTGGTCCTTTATGCGGTGGGTCGGCAAGGAAATACTAAAGAGCTAAACCTCGAGACAGTGGGGATCAAGGCGGATGCTCGCGGTAGGATTTCAGTAAACGAATCATTTCAAACCTCTGTACCCCATATCTATGCTGTGGGGGACGTCATCGGCTTTCCGAGTCTGGCTTCTGTTTCCATGGAGCAAGGACGAATGGCAAGCTGTCATGCCTTTGGCGTGGCCACCTCTTCCGTACCGCACCTCTTTCCTTATGGAATCTACACAATCCCGGAGATCTCTTATGTA
>JBGOVH010000216.1:0-5294 GCA_041478005.1 Terriglobia bacterium
CTCTAGGAGTCTGTCGGAGTAATGGCGTTTTCCCGATGTAGCGCAGGCATCCCTGCCTGCATCTCCTTTGGAGTCAATCAACGCTCATGCAGCCAGGATGGCTGCGCTACATTCTCCGACAGACTCCTAGGAAAAGGAGGGACTAGCCCGAATTATTCATGAACTGCGCTGAAAGGCTGCGATTATCATTAACCCCGCGCTGAAGCGCGGGGTTAATGAAACTTGGTGATCACAAGTGCTCGATTCATAAACAATTCATGCTAGAGGGGGTCACCGGGGGACCGCTCCGAGCGCTTATTCGACGGCACTTACCCCCCCTCAAGTTCCCCCTTTTCCAAGGGAGTTCCCATGCCGCTGCGCGGCGCCACGACAGATGAAAATGACAGCGTGGAGATCCCCCTCACCCCCTACCCCTCATCCCCGCTGGGGCGAGGGGAGAGTAATCCTGTTTGTTTGCAGCCCTGAAAGTGTGAAAAAATTGGAGATTGCGGGGGGACGCCGCGTGAGGGCACGCGGCCTACAATGATTCTAAAGGTCTTGCGGATGCTTTGTAGGCCGGGTCCCCTGACCCGGCGCATTTTTTCACACCTTCCCTCCTTGTGCAAGGAGGGGGAATGTCATTTTCAGAAGCGCCTCTAACAGCATCCTGCCACAAAGACAGGCTGGATAGCGTTCCCCGGCAAAAGTAGCACAGGGGCATGGGGGTGTCAAAAATTTTTACTTTTGTCATTCATGACTGTATCATTCGGATTTGCTGGTGGACAAAGCAACTTATCGCTGCGCCCCGTTGGGCCGCCTTCATTCAAAGGTATTTCCCGGAGCAACATGAGCAAGCCCAAAGTATTGATTGTCGATGATGAACCCTCCGCTCGCACTGGCCTCGCCATGCTGATTTCCAGCTGGAACTTCACAACCGAGGCAGCAGAGAACGGTGAGAGGGCTCTGGCCTTGATACCGCAATTTGATCCTGATGTGGTCGTTACAGACCTGTTCATGCCGGCGATGGATGGCATGGCGCTGTTAAGGAAAATCAAAGAAGACCACGCCCACCTCGCGGTCATTATGCTCACAGCCCAGGCCAGCATTGACTCGGCTGTCGAAGCCATCAAAGTTGGCGCTTACGACTACCTGGAAAAACCCGTCGACCCCACCCGCTTGAAAATGATGTTGGGGAAATGCCTGGAACGTGAGGAAACTCTGAAGCAGGTGGAATTGCTAAAAAACCAGTTGAAACAATATGGATCCTTTGGTGAAATGGTGGGCCAATCTCCTCAAATGCTCGAAGTCTACCGGTTGACAGAACTGGTGGCGCCCAGCACCGCTTCGGTCCTCATCACTGGCGAGAGCGGCACCGGCAAAGAACTGGTTGCGCGCACGCTTCACGATCTCAGCAAGCGCAAGGAGGGTCCATTCATTGCCATCAACTGTTCGGCCATTCCAGAAACTCTCATGGAAAGCGAAGTCTTTGGCCACGAGAAAGGAGCTTTTACCGGTGCATTAGAACGCCGCGTAGGCTGCTTTGAACTAGCTGACGGCGGAACCATCTTCTTGGACGAGATCGCCGAGATGCCCATTGGCACGCAAACCAAGCTGCTGCGTGTCATCGAAGAACGCAAATTTCGGCGCTTGGGAAGCAAGCATGAGATTGATGTCAATGTGCGCATTGTCGCGGCCACTAACAAGCCACCGCTCAAGGCCGTGGAAGATGGCGAACTCCGCAACGACCTTTACTACCGTCTGAACGTTTTTGCGATCAACTTGCCTCCACTGCGAGACCATTTGGGAGACCTCCCAATTTTAGTCGAGACCTTGCTTAAGCAATTAAACTGCAAACATGAAAAATCGGTTAAGGGCATCACCGACCGAGCCTTGAAGATCCTTTCGCTTCATAATTGGCCGGGCAACGTTAGAGAGTTGCGCAACATCCTGGAACGCGCCCTGATCTTATGTGATCGAGACTTCATTGAAGAGCAGCATCTGTCATTGTTGGATCAACGGGAGGTGGAGGCTACATCCGGAAACTCCGTGGCCATTCCCGTCGGCACTACCGTTGCCGAGGCCGAAAAGCGGCTGATTCGCAAGACGCTGGAGTTCACCGAAAACAACAAGACCCGGGCCGCCGAAATCCTCGAAATCAGCCTCAAAACGCTTCATAATAAACTCCACCTATATGACGCTGAGGCTTAAGACTAGACTCACTCTCACCATTACCACCCTGGTCCTGGTGGTTCTTTCGATCGTTTCTATTTTTACAATCATCAACTTCACCCGCGAACGGATTCGCACCACCTACGAAGGTGGAGACCTGATCAGCAAGCAAATTTACGAACAGGTCAAGCAAGCGCTGGTGGCGGAAAGAGCCATTCCGCCTTCATCGGGAGATCCTGAGGATCTCTCGAATTTCATCAAAGACGTCCTGAACACTGACCCAGGCGTCAGGGCCCTCTTTGAATCCACCAGCAACAATTCTCAACTGATCGTTTATCTCGCAGTCACCGACACGCACAATCACGCTCTGGCCCATTCGGATGCCACTCAAATCGGACAGAGGGTCCCGACAGTCGAAAATTTCAAACAGCTCATGAACGCCAACTCCCTGACACAGTTTCGACAGGTTTACGGTCCACCCAAGAACTATGAAGTAACTTTCCAGATGGCTGACGCCTCAAACCAGCCCTTCGGGACCGTACGAGTGGTGATGAACACGGCACTCATCAGGGAGGAACTCAAGCAATTCCTGAATAAGAGTCTTAACATTGCCGCCATTTCTCTCCTGTTGGCCACCACCCTGGCCGCAGTTTTCTCGCAGGTTCTTTTGCGGCCACTCACCTTTATTTCTGCCGGCATTGAGAGAATGATACGAGGAGAATTTGGCAAGCCCATTCACCTGCCGCGACAGGATGAATTTGGCCTGGTTTCTTTAAAGCTCAATGAAATTGGACAAAGGCTTGAAGGCAGCCGAGAAGAGCTCGATGCATTGAAAGAGAACTTCGGGCAAATCGTTCAGAGCTTGCAGGAAAAGCTCATCTTTCTAAATCAGGATCGTCGCATTATCCTCATCAGCTCATCAGCTGCACAATTGCTGAATGCCACTGTAGACGCTTCTCTGGGTAAACGTCTCGACGAATTGTTATCTCCCCACCACCCGCTGCTGGGTTTAGTGGAAACTGCCTTCGGAGTGAAAAGCGACTTGAAAGAAGCAAACCTGCAATTACCAAACTTAGAGAAGACGGTGACAGCCAGGGTTCATTATCTGGAGGAGAATCATAGAAGCATGGGGGCTCTGGTGATCCTGGAAGACCCCGAGACCGTAGCCAAGCTCGAAGACCAGTTTGAATATGCCAAAAAGCTTTCAGCTCTCAGCCGGCTGACTTCGGGAGTCGCGCACGAAGTGAAGAATCCGCTCAATGCGATCGTCATTCATCTTGAACTTTTGAAAGCGCAAGTGGCTTCTCAAACCACGGACGAGGCCAACAAGAGCCTGGCGGTCATCACTCAGGAGATCAAGCGCCTTGACCGCGTTGTTCGAAGCTTCTTGAATTTCACGCGTCCGGTAGATGTCAGACTGCAGGAAGAAGAGATTCAGCGCATCATCCAGGAAGTGGTTGCGTTGGCTGAAACCGAAGCCCGGCAGCGCAACGTGCAGATAGTACTGGAATCCACGGGTGATTTGCCAAGACTGGAACTGGATCCGGATTTGATGAAGCAATGCCTGTTGAACATTGTCTTAAATGGATGTCAGGCCATGCCGCAAGGCGGATCATTGAGTATTAAAACAGAGAAGCGAAGCGGTTCGTTGGAAGTGAGCATTCAAGATGAAGGGTGTGGCATTCCGCCCGAGAACCGTGAGAAAATATTTAACCTGTACTATACTACCAAGGAAAACGGCAATGGGATCGGGCTGGCAACGGTCTTCAAGATTGTTCAGCTGCACAACGGGGAGATCCTGGTCGACTCGGAAGTCGGAAAGGGGACGACCTTTACTTTGAAGTTTCCACTGGCGTGAGATTGGTATTAGGACATTTTTTATTCCCCAAAGGGGATAAATTCATCAGCCCAGGGTTGGGCGGCACGCACTACCCTGGGAAAAGACCGTTTCATTCATGCCATCCCTGAGGGGATGAACACACCCAACCGCCTGTTATCTATCCCCTCAGGGAAGTGTTTTGGTCTTGTCTTTTCACCCAGGGTATCCCCGCTGGGGCGGGGATACCCTGGGCTGATTTATAGATCCCCTTCGGGGAATCACATGATCCGCTCTAAACTCTTAATCATTATTCTGTTCATATCCGCATTTCTGTTCTCCGGTTGCAGGAGATCCGGGCAGATCGCCAGCTCACCCACATTGGATACCCCATCCATCGCCTATCAAGGGCCCGCGCCGGAGATCGAAAACCAGGCGACTTCAACGCCTATCGTCGTTGAAACGCTTCCGGGGCCTGCCGCGGCAACGGCAGAGCTTCAGCCGAATTTGCCACCTCCCCAGCCCCACGTCACGGCTCCCAAGCCGACTAAACCCATCATCGAACCGCGCCGCGAAGTCAAGACCCCGGTTCCTGTGGAGACGCGACCCGCCGTGCAGGCGCCTCCCATCCTGCTTTCTCCTCAACTCAGCAGCAACGACAAGACGGCTCTGGCAAAGAAGATCAGCGAACAACTGGAATCTGCCCGGAGCCTGTTGAAGTCTGTCAATGAATCTCAATTATCAGAAGACCGGAAGCCTTATTTTTCTGCGGTACAAGATTTCATCAAGAAGTCCGAGGATGCGGTCAGGCGCGGGGAGTATTATCAGGGTCTGGTTCTCGCTCAGAAAGCCAAAACGCTGGCGGCCAGCATCGCCAGTGGACCTTGAAGAAGGTGCGAGGTGTTAGGGGACAGGTTACAGGGAACAGGTGACAAGTGTAGAATGCCGAATGTCGAATTCCGATTGGGGAATGAAAACAGGCTACCCGCTTTTCTGGCGCCTGACACCTTGAACCTCGCACCTGCTTCTTCGACCTGTAACCTTCCACGAATGCCTCAGTTACGTGGGGAATCGAATTGGCATGGTAGCCACGATTGACGCGCTTTCTGCGGCTATCGTGGGCTTTCCCCCCGCCGGCACACCTGTCCACGACAAACGTAACCCGGGCGTTTGTCGTGGCTACCAAAGATTGCCCCCGTAACTGCGAAGCTGTGAAAAAATCCCCTTCTATTTTAGGAGGGGTCGAAGCCCACAAGGGCTTCGGGGGTGGTAAGGGTCGCGTGTAAACCCACGATGGAAGCGAATCGCAACGGTCGACCACCCCCTGAAG
>JBGOVH010000547.1:0-2928 GCA_041478005.1 Terriglobia bacterium
ATGATCTCGACTCCCTCCTGGGATCGTAATCCTGGTATGTGCCGGATTCGCGTGTTGTTGCCAGCTCCTACAATACCGATGCGTACGATTTGTGACATCTTCACTCCTCCGTCGTAGATTGTTCGCATCCACCGACAGCCAAGGGCGGCCCTAATCTGGTGCGACTACTGGATTGACTAGACTCCCTATCTTTTCCGCCCAAACTTCAACCACATCTCCGGCCTTCAAAAATTGAGGGGGTTTCATGCCCAACCCTACGCCTGGAGGCGTCCCCGTGAAGATCATATCTCCCGGTTCCATGGTCAGATAGTGAGAGATGAACTCTACCAACTTGGGTATCTTGAAAACCATCTGGCCGGTAAGATAATTTTGCCGGACCTCTCCGTTAACTTTACTCCCCAGGGCTAGCACATGGGGATCTGGAATGTCGTCTTTAGTAGCGATAACCGGTCCAATTGGAGCAAAAGTGTCGCTGGACTTAGCCCGCAACCACTGGCGGTCATGACGCTGGAAGTGCCTCTCACTGACATCATTGCCGCAGGTGTATCCCAATATATACTCATAGGCTTCAGACTGTGGGACTCGTTTGGCCCGCTTACCCATGACGACAACCAATTCGACCTCATAATCCAAAGATGAAGAATTCAGAGGCGTGACAATTTTGTCATTGGGACCAGAAAGGCTAGTGGAAAACTTGGCGAAAACGACGGGCTCGTCTGAGAGCTTCGACCCCGTTTCTGCAGCATGTTCGGCGTAGTTCTGTCCAATACAAAAAATCTTGGGTCTCTCCTCCGAACAAAAAGGCGCACAGATATAAAGATCCCGCATGGGTAGAATGGCGCCGCGAACTGGCTTTGCCAATAACCCCTTAGCCATTTCAAGCCCTTCGTCGCCCATTTCCACAAACTCCCGCATGCTAGCGGGTAAATTCCTGTGAGCTGTCTTGAAATCCAAAACCTGATCCGAATTCAATTCCGCACCGATCGATTTACGGCCTCGATGCATAAATGCAAGCAGTCTCATAATAAGTTCCTTTCAAATGAATGCCTGGCTGTGAGGTCATGAATCGGCTTACAAATCATGTACCCCACTTCTCGCCTTTCTAGGAGTCTGTCGGAGAATGTAGCGCAGATTCTGGCTGCATGAGCGTTGATTGACTCCAAAGGAGATGCAGGCAGGGATGCCTGCGCTACATCCGGAAAACGCCATTACTCCGACAGACTCCTAGACCCTTCTAAAGCCCCTTATTTTATACCAATACTTCAATTCCCCTTTGCAATTAAACAAATCTTCTGTGCCACTCATAAAGTTCCACTGCAAATCAGACGAAATGATACCTGGTTGAAACAAGATGCGAATCCAGGTCATGGGGGAAGTGCTAACAACTATGAATTCGTCTTGGAATCATGCACTTGGAAGGCGAACAACTTGGCGAACCCGGTCGAGGTCTCTCAGGCAACCCGGTTTGCATTGCACTCTTCCATTTATGGTAGGAGTCTGCTTGTGAGTGACATTTGAAGCTCGAGGGTAGATCGAAAGAAAGGATCAAAAGCGAATTCCAGCGCTAGTGAAATCTATGAAGAGAATAGTTCAGATTCTGCTTATCATGACATTAGGGTTATTGCTGGCACTTTGGGGTTGCCAGATGCAACCAGGAATGATGACTTTTTTGAATGGAGCCAACCCTGCATCAAATGGAGAGGTAACCTCCAAGAAGAGTGCAACCTCTGACGGAGCCAACAACCAGGGTGGAACAATCAAAACAGTTCAGGTTCCTCTTGGCGGTTCTGTGTCAGATCAAAAGACGGGCCAACCTATTGAAGGGGCGACTATTTTCCACGATGGAGAGTCTCTTTTTTCAAATGCGGATGGCAGCTTTGCCTTGAATAAGGTGGATCCAAATCTTCCAATTTTGGTGAAAGCCGCCGGCTACAAGCAGTTGTCAGTCTCTCTTTCTGAAAACCCGAAGCTCAAAATTTCCATGCGACCTTTTGATGCCAAGGGTCTATATCTTACTCATTTCGGCGTGAGTTCCAAAGTGCTCCGCAACAAGGTTTTGGGACTGATCAACGAAACCGAACTGAACTCTTTGGTGATTGATGTGAAAGGAGATCGAGGCTTATTAAGTTATAAGTATGACGTTCCACTGGCCGCCCAGATTGGAGCTCACAAATTGCCCACGATTAAAAATATCAAATCATTTATTGAAGATCTCCATCAGAAGAATATCTACGTGATCGGCAGGATTGTAGTTTTTAAGGACAATTTACTGGCTAATGCTAGGCCGGAATGGGCAATCATCGATACCAGAACCAAAAAACCCTGGGCCGATAACGAGCATCTGGCCTGGGTCGATCCCTTCCGTAAAGAAGTTTGGGAATACAATATCGCCATTGCCAAAGAAGCAGCCAAGGCGGGCTTTGATGAGATTCAGTTTGACTACATGCGCTTTCCCACCGACGGAAGGCTCACCGTGGCCAAATACTCACAGCCGAACAATATGGAAAACCGCGTCAGGACAATCAATAGCTTCCTGGAGAAGGCTTCCAGAGAACTGCTCCCTTACAATGTCTATTTTTCAGGGGATGTTTTTGGCTACGTTCCCTGGAATCATAACGACACCGACATCGGGCAGAGGATTGAAGACGTGGCGAAGTATCTCGACTACATTTGTTTGATGGTTTACCCTTCCGGTTACCATCTGGGTATCCCTGGATATCGGAATCCCGTCCAACATCCGCGCGAGATCGTTTACAACACCCTGGAGAAGGCCAAACATCGTCTGGGTGGTCGTTCCAAGAAGCTTCGACCCTGGCTGCAGAACTTCCGGGACTATGCTTTCGATCGCAGACCCTATACCGGCGTGGAGATCAGACTGCAAATTCAAGCCTGCGAGCAGGCGAATAGCGGCGGTTATCTGTTGTGGGA
>JBGOVH010000131.1:0-6755 GCA_041478005.1 Terriglobia bacterium
AATTGCATCTACATGAACCTCCCGGCCAAGCAGCACCACGTCTTTCCCCGCCCGGCAGAGGTTGGCGCCCAGGATACTTCCAATGGCCCCTGCGCCGTAGATGATGTAACGAGGCATAGTGGAGCCTGAAGCTAGGCCTTATCCAGCCAGGGTATGGGGAGATGAAAGGCCGTCAACTTCTCCTCCAGTTCACTGCGTTCGCGATTTCGCTTTAGACCATCAGGGCCGAAGGAGACCAGCCCAAACTCCACCGCCAACTTCTTAGCCTCTTCAAGCTGGCGGCCAGTTAAGGCTTTGATGATGGATTGTTCCAACCGCGATAGGTGTAATGAATGGAAACTGTAGTCCAGGAAGGCTTCCCAGGCGAAGGGACACCACTTACGGACAATCTCATAACCGATGACCGTGGCGTAGCTTCGAATCTCGAGTTGTGCGTGCTCGTCCATTCGCAGCGCCAGGAAGTGAAGCAGATTGTGGAGATTGATCTTCCAATAAGCCTCCGTGTAGGTCGATAGCGGAAGATCCTTTCGGGCTTGTTCTCTGGCCACGCCGGCTTGAAGCCGTTCTTCATACAATTGGCGGGTCATTTCCAGAACCTCCCGCTCTTTCCGGGAAAGCTCCTGCCCTTTTTCCGGGTCAATAAAGCCTCTGCTGCCCTGCCGGTTTCCAGAGGACTGTTCCCTCCATTCCTCCATCGGGGTCGTCTGGGCGGCATCAATGGCTTCAGAATAACGGGTGGAGTACTCGTTGACACTCGCTGTTCGATGCCGAATCCACTGACGCCAGCAATCCATGGGCACGCGCACATGAAACTTGATATCACACATCTCAAAAGGTGTGGTGTGGCGGTGGCGCATCAGATAACGAATGAGCCCGCGATCTTCATGGACTTTCTTGGTCCCCTTGCCGTAGGAAACCCGCGCGGCCTGGACAATGGATTCGTCCGATCCCATATAGTCGATGACTCTTACGAAGCCATCATCCAACACCTTGAAGGGAACTCCCAGAATTTGATCCAAGGGGGCTACCTGTACCCTTTCAATTTTTCCCGATTCCGTCATTAATAGTTCCCCTGTTGATGATCTGGAAGCTTCTGGGTTCACGCTGTCCTGACCTTTGACATCAATCTAACAATATAACTTCCCAGACCTACCACCAAAAGGATAAGAATCCCCCAAAACAGAACGGGTTTTCTTTCTGTCCAAGGTTTTTGGGGCTGGCTGGGATTGTAGTCACGATTCACTATTTCTCCGCCTAGCTCAATCTGCGGCAAAGTATCCAGGCTCAAGTAATTCTTCACGCGCTCAACATCATAATGTGGGGGAATGGCGTCGGAATTTCCGTAAAAAAGAAAATATTGACGGCCGGACTGTGATTGGAATATCAACCTCTTTTCAATCCCTTGGGCCGCGAAGGAGTCCAGCCTTAACGGAGGATCATCATAGTTGTAAACAATCACTTTCAAATATCGGTGGCGTGCTTCCGGGAATCGAAAGGTCTTCTTCTCGACGGAATATCTGCTGGTATGAAAGCGATAGAATTCGGACTGGTGAAGTCGCAACCAATCTTTAAGATTGTTGCTGCCATGGATTTCCACCAGGCGCGAGAAATTTTCCTCTGGAGTTTCAACAGCTAGAAAATCGCAAGGCAGGTTTTGATAACTCAGATCCAAAAGGCACACGCTGGCCTTCAATTTGGAATCCTCCTCGCGCGAAATCTGCTTAACGGGAAGAAGAACTCGCTTGGGGGTAACGGTTTTCGTAAAAAAAAGACGAGCTCCTTCCAGTTTCAAGGGAGGCTCTGAACCGTTCCAGACTTTCAACTGCAGATAGCGATACTTGTTATCGGGATATTGGATCGTGGTCAGTTGGACTTTCTGCTCTCCACTGAAGTCGAAGATATAGGCATCCTTTTTCACAACAAACCACTGTTTGCCATCGTTACTGCCGGCAATTTCTACCCGCCGTTTGAAATTCTTGCTTTGCGTTTTGAGGACGAGTTTATTGTTGAAGATCTCCCTTTCGAGGTCCAGGATTAGAGTGGAATACGCTCCCGGAAGAACGGATTTGTTATAGATTTTGGGAGAAAATTCTTCCTCGCTGGTGGTCTCCTTTTCCTCAATGAGTGCATAAGGTATTTCCTTTTGCTGGTCATCCACGATTCGTAAGTCCGACAGGGAACTCCGAGACTGATGATAGGTTTGACCATCGAGTAAGACCCGGACATATCCCTCGGTAGGAGGAGATATCGAACCGATGGGTTTAGAGAACTGCCATTCCGGTTTATTAAAGTCAGCGGAGACCTGATAAACGGAAAGCAGCAGTAATAGGCTAGCCAGATACCTGGTGCGATAAGACCTTCCAGGCCTAGTAAGAATGGAAAGAAGTGTGGACACAATGTGCCGCAATACTTGACCCCAATGTTTCAAACATTCAATTTCAAGTCATCAGGCCTTCATTTCAAAACAAAACTGTTAATCTGGTTTCGATACTTTTGATACATCAAGGATACAGTCAGAAGAAGAACTCCCAATCCAATTGAAGCAATGATGCGATACAGCTTGTCCATTTCCTGGAGATCCACCAGGAAGACTTTAAGGATGGTCACAGCAAATAACAGAATAGCGAGAAGGCGGATAGGCTGAAACTTTCGAACAATCCCGATGGTCACCAAGACTATTGAGTACATTCCCCAGAGAGCCGAAATTAAAAGCTGCTGCCGGCTGCGAAGGTCTCGGTGCTGGAGGTAGTCGGTGACCACGAGATACCGAATCTCGTAGTACTGGGAAATTTCAGTCGTGAAGAAAAACAGAATTAATAGATTGGCTGCGACCACTAAGCCGACGATCAGCTTCAGTTCGGAGTCAGAAAGCATCAACTTGTGGTGGGAGTACAAGAAAGCCATCACAAAAATGGCTATTGATCCAACCAGAAATGCAAAGCCACGTTTGTTAAGAAAGAAGGTAAAATCTTTGGCTAAAGTCACCGACCATTGGCTATCGTAAAACAGCAGGCGAACGGCAACCAGAGAAGCAATTAATAGCGCCGCCCAGCGTGTCTTGTGACTATTGAGACGAAATCCGACCCAGGTTAAGATCACGGCTTCCACAGCCCAGCCAATCGTAATCCAATTCTGCTTTAGCTGGATCGGAATTGCCAAAGTCAAACTGGTAAGGCCTAGACCGAGGAAGATCAAGAACAGATAAGTATCTTCTTGGGCTCGCTGGTAGGCCACTCGGCCCAAAGCTACATAAGTTACGGCCATCAAAACGGAGTAGAAACCGAGATATTGGGAGTACTGCGATTCGAGTAGAGCATAGGTCCACAAGAAGTATGCGGCGCCGTTCAGTGAGACTAACATCAGGTCTCGAAAGGTGGTCTTTTGTTGATGCACGATGTTATAAAGGAACGACATCACGGCAAACACAAAGAAGAACACCGTCAAAAAGAATTCAGATCTCCAGAGCTTGGCATCCGTGTAAAAGCTAATGCTCCACGCCACGAAGATGAGTTGTGTGAAGAGAAAGGCCAGGAGGTTGAAAGCACGCCAGTTTTTGAAATAAGCCAATGCCAAAACGCCGAAATCTAAAAGCAGAATGTAACTGAAAAGCCCCACCTGGTTGTCTCTTCCGGTGCTGAGCATGGCGGGAGTCAAGAATCCACCCACGATTGCGAAGACCGCAATGGTTCTGGAATCGTACCGTAAGGCCAACAGTACGGCTGTGGCCGTAATGAGGACCATCAGCAGAAGCGCGGGGACTAGTTGAACCAGCTGATAGAAACTAAAGGCCGCAAAAATGGAAAAATAAAGAATGGCTATGCCGCCGCCCAGCACCGTTACTGAATAACCCCGATAAGATTTTCTCTGCAGGATTTCTCCCCAGACCAGGAATCCCACACCTGTAAAAGTCCCAAGAATCACACGCCCCATTTCGCCGATCCATTCATTGTCGATGGCGTACTTCAAGAAATAAGCCATCCCCAGAATGATGGCCACCATGCCAATCTTATTTAACCAATTGCCGCCAATTTGGGACTCGAGACTTTCCCGCGAAGCCATCTCTGTGGCTGGAGGCATCCAGGAAGAAGGGTCAAACTGGGACTCTTTTGAAATGGATGGAATTGAGGTTCCTGCTATGTCCGGTTCGGATTCCTTAAAGAAGGATTCCGATTGAGGGACGGGAGTCGGAAAGACGCCCTTTTGTTGTTCGAGTGCATGAACCCGCTGAATCTGCGACTGAACAATGCGCTCCAGGCTATCCAGGCGGGCAGCCAGCTGCTTGAGTTGAACTTCAATGTCGTTGGCCATAAGTCAGACAACACTATAGATTTCCAATGAAATGAAGTCAAGGAAAGGGCCGAGGGTACCGAGGGTAATGCATCAGCTGAATGTGGGAGCCGGCCTCCGGACAGCGACCAGAACCCCCCTCAAGTTACGGTCGCGGCCCAGAGGTCCGCTCCCACATTCCACTAACTAATGAACCTGATTGGTTCGGTGCAGAGGAACGCACATAGATAGAAATCGAAAATTATCTACGCCACGACGTAACCGCGCAAGATTTCGTCAAGTTGTTCCGTGGAAAGAGGACCCGCGTCAGCCAGGCGCTTGATCTCCTGGGTGATCTCACGGAGCTGGGTATCGCCAAAGTGCAGCCCCAATTCCTTTGCCCGGTTTTGGATGGCGTTTTTACCCGTAAGGCGATGGGCAATTGAAATGGTTCGTTGTAACCCGAAGTCTGAGGGGTCTATGATTTCATAGGCTCCAGGGTTGAGCATGACGGCTTTCGTGTGCATCCCGGCCTTATGGGTGAAACTCGTTTCGCCGGTGATGTAATTGTTGAAGGGAATTTGAATGCCTACTATGTCGGCAACCATCTTGTCGAGATCATAGAGCATTTCCAATTTGTACTTGCTGACTAGATCTTTATCATAGGAGTAAAGGCGAGCGATGAGACCGCCCAGCGGGGTAATCCCGTTCCGTTCTCCGATGCCCAGGACACTGGTATCGATATGGGTGGCGCCTGCCTCCAAGGCTGTAAAGCTGTTAGCAATGGCGCAACCGCTGTCGTTATGCCCGTGGAATTCAATGCCAGCTTTGATATGGCGGCGTAATTCCGAGACCAGCGCAAATAGCTGCCGAGGGGTAGCCACTCCGACGGTGTCAGCCAAGCCGACGCGGTCGACTCCCATAGTGTCCACGGCTTGATAAACCCGCAACAGATCATTTTCCTCGCTGCGAAACGTATCCTCACTTGAGAAACGGACTTCACAACCGGCGCTCTTGATAAATTCGATGACTTCGCGGGCGCTTTCAATGATTTGGTCGATATTCCTCCCATGGCTAAACTCGCGTAGGAACGATGAAGTGCCAAACAAGATATCGACGCCTGCCACGCCCGTCTCCACGGCTTTCCTCGCATCTTCCATGTGGCAGCGGGTGTGGGTCAAAATCTTAGTCTGCAGTCCAAGATTTGCAATGGTTTTGCAGTCTTCAAAGGATTGGGGTGAAGCCACCGGGGATGTCAGCTCAATATACTCCACCCCAAACTCATCCAATGCTTTGGCTATTTGAATTTTCTGATCGGTGGTGTAATGCGCTCGGGCAAACTGCTCGCCTTCGCGTAAGGTGGAATCAATGATGTAGAACTCTTTAATTGACATGGCGGGTCCTCAACAAGGAACTTCTTTTCCAAATCGCCTCTCATGAAATAAAAAAGGGTGAGAGAAACGCTCTCACCCTCTTTGAAAATAAAACAGAACAAGTTATTTTCAAATCGTTAGATAGCGCTCCACCCCACTTCTGCAGGGTGACAGTTGAGGGGATATTTTCCCGACAACCAACCTCAAGGCTTCCTGAGTCCCTGAGATTTCGGCGATCGCCCTCTTCCTTCGAGATTACTGATGCAGGTCATCTCACTCGAAGTACCGGTGGCACCTCGCGCCTCTATCTTCTATTTCTCAACTACAACTACAGCTGCAATAAAGTATAAAGCAAGGCTGTAAAATTCACTATCACAATTTCGCTACTGCGCAGATGGAGCTGTGAAAACATCAATCGCGCTGGGTTCCAATCTTGTTGCTCACTTGAATTCGAACAATGGCACGTTGCAGGCTCACCATTGCCCGATTGAAGTCGATATCCGGGTTCTGTGCCTGGGCCAGCCGCTTTTCAGCCCTTTCTTTAGCGGCTTCAGCACGCTTCACATCAATCGCTTCAGCCTTTTCAGCAATTTCAGCCAGAATGGTTACACGATCCGGCAAAACCTCGCAGTATCCCCAAGCCACCGCAATAAAGTGGCTTACTTTGCCCTGCTTGTATGAGATTTCGCCGATTTGCAATTCGCTAATGAGCGGCGCGTGGCCAGGAAGAATGCCGAGATAGCCATTTTTCCCCGGTATCTGAATCTCGTCAGCCTCCGTCTTTACCACCAGGTGGTCTGGTGTCACGATCTCAAGTTGCAGCTTGTCTGATGTCATAACTGTCTTCGGCTGAATTCACACTAAACCCTCACCCGGCCTGCAGCCCCAAGGGAGAGGGGGTCGAAAAAATAAAGAAATTCTCCCTCGCCTTTTGGGAGAGGGAAGGTGTGAAAAAATTGTAGTAACGACTTCAGTCGTTCCAGACTCGGGCTGAAAAGAAACGACTAAAGTCGTCACTACAAGCCTTCTGTACGCCCACTCATTAATTTTTCCCCACCTTCAGGGGCTGGGGATGAGGGTATTGGTCACACAATCATGCGGCTCAATGGTTCTAGC
>JBGOVH010000082.1:0-8460 GCA_041478005.1 Terriglobia bacterium
AAAACGGATCAATAGAGGCCATGGAATTGTATCGGTGTGTCTGGCAACATGCTTGGGCCTTTTCTTCTCTTTAGTCTATTTGCAACTGCGAAACAAAAAGTTGTCGTTAATGTTTCTCTGGCCAGCCGCGTTGATTTTTCCGGCTCTTTTTTTGTTTCATTCTCCAGTCTATAAAATCGTATTTCCCAAATCATTTCGTGTTGCGTCTCCTAAGTTTAAGGCGAACACGAACATCGTCATGGCAATATTTGACGAATTCCCTCTGACTTCCCTTCTAGACGAGAACCAGCAGGTCGATCCTGATCTCTATCCCAACTTTGCAGCATTGGCGCGTTGTGCGACCTGGTACCGAAATGCCACGACCGTTAGTGAAGGTACACTGAACTCTCTGCCAGCGATCCTAGATGGGCTGCTTCCAAGGCCGAACCTCCGGTTGCTGCCGGAGGCAAAAGACCATCCTCGGACACTGTTCAGATTGCTGGGTGAGTCGTATAGTTTTCATGTGGTTGAAAACAACACAAGGCTATGTCCGCAAGAGTTCTGTGGCAGCGGCGCGAAAACTCCGTTCATGAAAAGACTGCAAGGGTTGCTATCTGACGTGACGATCCTGTATTCCTATATTCTTCTCCCTTCAGATCTCACTGCGGGCCTTCCCAACATTTCTCATTCCTGGAAAGATTTTGCCCGGGATTCCAAAAAGGTCGTTCAGCGCACTGACTGGAGAAGGTTCGAAGAGTTAACGGATTGGGAGGATCGGCCACAGGTGTTCAAGGAGTTTATCAATTCAATTCAACCCTCTTCGAAACCCACTCTCCACTTTATCCATACACTCCTTCCTCATGCCCCCTGGGAATATCTTCCTTCCGGCAGGAAATACACTCTGGACATGGCCGTACGGGGCACCGTTGGGACCAATGACAGGGGGATGGACCCACATCTTTGGAAAGATGACCGATGGGCAGTGATTCAAGGCTACCAAAGACACCTGCTGCAGGTTGGATTCGTGGATCGTTTGCTGGGGGATCTAATGGAACACCTCAGAAAAGTGGGGCTCTTTGACAGCTCCCTCATCGTGATCACGGCCGATCATGGAACAAGCTTTCGCCCTAACGAATCTCGAAGAAGACCTTCACCTACAAATTATCCTGACATTGTGACGATACCCCTTTTCATTAAGTTACCAGATCAACAAAAAGGGATCGTCGACGATCGGAATGTAGAAACGATCGACATCCTACCCACACTGGCGGATATCCTGAAAATCGATTTTCCGTGGAAAACCGATGGGCGCTCCGTGGTGAATCCCTCTTTGCCTGAGAAACCAGAAAAGATCTTGATCACCGAAAAAAACGAAAGGCTGGTGTTTCCGCGCTTGATCGAGAAGAAATATGACACAGTGAAGCAGAAGCTCGACCTGCTTGGAGGTACCCCCGACGAGCTCTTTAAGATCGGCGCGCACCGGGAACTTATTGGCCATACCGCCGGGAAATTCGCCGGTTCTGAAGATATCCGGACTCAGTACGAGGTGGATAATCCGAGCTTTCTCAGCAACGTGGACTTCGCTGCTCCGATCGTGCTCACTCACATCACCGGCCGTATCTTGCGTTCGCAGCAAAACCCATTTAGACCTCTGAATCTGGCAATCGCAGTCAATGGGATGATAAGAGCCGTTACAGAAACTTACACGGTTGGCAATGAGGAAAGGTTCTCGGCTGTCTTGAGCGACTCGGCATTTCAGCCAGGTCACAACAAACTGGACATTTTCCTGGCCTCAAACTCCAATGGGATGGCGGTGTTGAGAATGATCCATAAAAGCAGTGTGCTTGAATATCGTTGGGGGGATTTGATTCTTTTCAGAGCCAAAGACGGCAATGCCCAGAGCTACCAGGCTGAAGGGTGGGGAAGAGCGGAGCAAAACTATACCTGGACTGACGGAAAGCGAGCCAGAGTCGTGCTACCTGTCTCGACCCCAGATTCACCGGTCAATCTACAAATGCGTCTCTCTGGGTTTCTGGTTCCAGGAAAAGTCGAAAGTCAAAGAGTTCGAGTCGTGGTGAATCATCAGTTGATGGCAGAATGGGTGATACAAACCCCTGGACTGCAAGAAAGATCTCTCCTGATTCCTCGTGAGCTGCTTGCCAGTTCGGGTGAAGCCATCATTGTGTTCGAGACACCCCAGGCTGTTTCACCAGCCATCCTCGGCACAGGCGACGATTTGCGTGAACTTGGGATTGCTCTCGCCTGGCTCAGGTTGACGCCCCAGCATGAGAGTCATACTCATGGGACAACACAAAACTAACGCAGGATCTTTCGCATCCAGTACAAGGTTCTTTCCGTGTTCCTGACTTTTTCGGAGCGCTGAATGAGGAAATATCTTCTGAATTCCTTTTCAAATCCCTCTTGGGCATATTCCGGGAAAATATCCGGTCGCGAAGAGAGGAGTCCCTTTACCTGTGAATCGTTCTTGGGCACAAATTCAATAATCAGGGATTGACATATTTGGGAAAAGAATTCTGCTATTTTTCCAAGGGGAAGATTATTGGAAATGGCCAGATGATGGACTAGCGCCAGAGCCATGACCACATCAGCAGGACCACGCTGCATCCAGGATGTCCTCTCCCGGTTCTCCCACCCTAGGTTCGGACTTGGATTGGTCAAATCAAGGAGCAGTGGAAGTAGTTGAGTTTCACCCTTCTGCTTGCTTTCAAGGTAATTTCTCTCAACACAAGCGGGATCTAAATCAAAAGAAATTGTAGGGATACCTCGCTGGCTGGCGATTCGACTGAAGAGTCCTGTATTCGCACCAAGGTCCCAGACGTTTCTTGGCATCGGAGTCATCTGGTCGAGGAATTCGGTCACAAGCTGTTTCTTATGCTGGAAGGCTTCGAAGTCATAATTTGTCGCTTCATAATAGTTGGCCCATTCGGTGTCTTTGGGCCGCCAGTTTAGGTTCTTGATACCCGACTGCAGACTATCAATTAATCCCAAAAGCCCTTGACGACTCACTCCATGGGCTGTCCTACCCGATTTTCTGGCAAGTCGTTTTTGCAGTCCGGCATGAAGGTGGATATGGGAAAGCAATGAGAATTTGGTAAAGGTGCGGAAGGGGAGAAGGGTTCTTGCCAGGTCTAGAGGGACTCCATCCATATATACTCGCAATAACTGGTTCAAGCGAACATCCACGAAGCTCATCAGCGCCAGAGGAGCAAGAAAATGCTGGCAAAACTGACGATAGGCTACCCATGGCTTTCCCTCACGGTATTTCTCAAATGAGAGCGTATCAATGTGAATGGGGTTCCCATTTCTAAACTGAATGTTGTAAGCACTGCAATCCTTGAGCGACATGCCAAGAGCGAGGGATTTATTTTGGATCTTTAATGTGATGAGAGCTGCGGCCTTGAGCTGGCTAAAACACCATTCAAACGGATAGGAGATGAAAGGAACAAATTCAGGCCTGATGACCCTGTAGGCTTCGTCGGTTGCCGCAAACCCAATATCGACTTCCTCGTGAGCGACGATGAGTCCAGAATCCAGCAAAGTTTGGTAAAGACCCGAACCCATCAAATGATCATAGTTCTCTTTATATTGTAGGTTAACCTGGCGTAAGAGGGACTGTTTCTGGAAATAGACAAAACCACTCGGGTCTCGAAACGAAGAAGGTTCTACCTTAGTCACTTCCAAATGGGAACTCACGGCCGACCTTTGAAGATCTTGCTGATCTTCGCAGACACAACCTTCCTGAAGGGGTAGCTTCGAAGCCTGGACCAGAAAATCCTAAGGGAAAAAATCGTCCCCAGGAGACCCGCAATCAGAAACTGCAGGAATTGACTTCCACTTCCAGGATCTATGTAGCAATAGGCAATCTGTGGAAACCCTAGGTAAATTACCGCGGACAGAACTGCGAGTTTAGTTAAGTTCCTATTGTTCATCCGTAATCCCAGTTCGATCTAAGCGAGGTCTCGGCTAAGGTCGCGACCTCAAAGTGTTTAGTTGTTTAGTCTGCAGTCGATTGTGCCCAGCGAAGAAAAATGCTACTCAATAGAAGCCTTCTGTAATAATTCTTTCCAAGTCAAAGGGGTGTATTAATCTACTTTCCTTCAGGTACACCGTCAACCAAATATTGGATGGAGAGTCTGCCGTACTTCCAGTTCCCATTGTTACTGCATTAACGGTTGTTTCCATTTGAAGTACCCCGCAACTGGCCCCGCAGATTCTCTTTTTGAAAACTGTTCTTGATTCTGTCAACTTTGACTTTTGTTTCCTGAGTAGGATAATATGACTTCTCCTTTGAGTTAAGAGACAAAAAAATCATGACCTGGTTCAAGAAAAGTAAGACTCCGATCATTCAGATTGGAGATCGTACCGTTCGCACCGAAGGACTATGGATAAAGTGCGACAATTGTAAACAGATTATTTGGAAGAAGGATCTAGAAGCCAATTTGAACGTCTGCCCGCAATGTAATTATCACTTCAAAATCTCAGCCCGGGGAAGGCTTCAGCACCTGTTCGATAACGGAGTCTTTAAGGAATTTGACCAGCATCTCGAGTCAAATGACCCGCTTCACTTCGTAGACAAGAAGCCCTACAAAGACCGATTGCAGGAGATGTATGCGTCTACAGGTTTGAGAGATGCCATCATTTCAGCTGAAGGAAGAATCAATGGGAAGCCTGTCTTCATTTGCGCCATGGAACCCGCCTTTATCAGCGGATCGATGGGTTCGGTAGTGGGCGAAATCATTACTCGCGCCATTGAACGTTGCCTCGAAACGAAGAGACCTCTCATTATCATTTCCTGTTCGGGCGGAGCGCGCATGCAGGAAGGTGCATTGAGCCTGATGCAGATGGCAAAGATTAGCTCTGCCTTGGCCAGACTTGATGACGCCCGTCTCCCCTACGTTTCAGTTTTGACAGACCCAACTACTGGAGGCGTTACGGCCAGTTACGCCATGTTGGGTGATTTGAACATCGCAGAACCACAAGCCCTTATTGGATTTGCCGGACCTCGCGTCATCGAACAAACCATCCGCCAAAAGCTGCCGGACGGTTTTCAACGCAGTGAGTTTCTGCTGCAGCACGGAATGCTCGATTCAATCGTCCACCGCAAAGACCTGAAGGAATACCTGACCAAAGCTCTAAGTTTTTTTGGACATTAGTTTGAGGCTAGGTAGGCGACCAGTCAACACTTCAGCATGAATTGACTTGTAGGTCGTGTTTATGGACCATTCCGAAGCCCTAGGCTATCTTTATTCGCTAGGTAATGAAGTGTTGACAGCCAAGCTTGGCTTGCGCAACATTTCCGTATTGCTCAAATACCTGGGTGAGCCGCAAAAGAAATATCCGTCCATCCTTATCGCTGGTACCAACGGTAAGGGCTCAGTGGCAGCTTTTCTTGAGTCTGTTCTGCGAAACCATGGGTACAGAACGGGGCTCTATACGTCTCCACACTTAGTCCGGATTGAAGAACGAATTCGGGTCGATGGCACTATGATCTCGGCCCAAGATTTTGCAAGGCTGACCGGGACTGTGAGAGATGCTGTTCGGTTGTTGATGGGGTCTTCTGACGACAAAGCTGAGTCCCTCCAACTTGACCGGCATCCCACTTATTTTGAAATGGTCACGGCTATTGCCTTCCTGTATTTTGCTGAGCAGGGAGTTGATTTGGCAACACTCGAGGTGGGGTTGGGAGGTAGATTGGATGCGACAAATGTCGTGGAACCCCTCGTTGCCATCATTACCAACGTTGATTACGATCATGAAAAGTACCTGGGCAGTCGGTTGGAGGAAATCGCTGCAGAAAAAGCCGGAATTATCAAGCCGAGAGCTACCCTATTGGAACAACCGTTGCCGGTAGTGCTGGGGTCTGGTAATCCGACAGTCCGAGAAATTGTACAACGACAGTGCCAGCTCTCGGGTGCGCAAATGACTTGTATTTTGGACGACATGAAGTTTGATGCGAAACCCAATGCCACGGGGGAATTTCGACTTAAGTACTCTTCTAGTCGGTGGGCTGAGATCGACCTGAAGATCCCACTTCCTGGAAAACACCAAGTTTTGAATGTCCTGACCTCCATTCGGGCTCTTGAAATCCTTGCGGAAAAAGGGTTTCCGATTGATCAAAAGCTGGTTAAACAGGGGATTGAAGAAACTCACTGGCCAGGGCGGTTAGAGATCGTGGACTTGTGCCCCAGAATCGTTCTTGACGGTGCCCACAATCCTGCAGCAGCTAAGTGCATCCGAGATTACGTGCACCATTTCTTGCCTACCAGATCGATTGTGATGATCTTTGGGGCCATGCGGGATAAGTCTATTGCTGAGATCGCGGGGCAGTTGTTTCCGTTGGCCAAGAAAATAATTCTGACGCGGGCTGAGACCGAGAGGGCTGCTGAACCGATGGATATTGCCAGGCTTCTACCGGAATTTGATTCCCTCTACCGTTTCACTCGGAGTCCGGAAGAGGCACTGGACTTGGCAAGGGAACTTGCCTCCGATGAAGATACAATTCTTGTTGTCGGTTCTTTATTCGTAATAGGTGATTTGCGAAGGCACTTGAAATCAGCCGTTGTCGCTTAATTCAACTTTTGCCAACTTTGAGGATGGACTTGAACAAGAGACCATTGATTGGAATCTCCTGCAGGATGGATGTCGACGGGGATCAATTCTATCTGAGAAAACACTACAGTGAAGCAGTCTTTCATGCTGGTGGAATACCAGTACTTCTGCCGTTGATTCCACAAGAAGTCTTCGCGCAACAACTGGTCAGAGGATTGGACGGAATTGTCATCTCAGGTAGCAGCAGTGACGTTGACCCTCATCGCTATGGGCGTGAGCCACATCCCAAGCTCGGTTCGATCATGACTCGCCGCGATCAAACGGATTTGTTTCTTCTGGAAGAGATCTTTCGGGCTCGGAAGCCTCTGTTAGGAATTTGTTTTGGAACCCAAATCATTAATGTATATTTCGGTGGGACCCTGTGGCAGGATGTCGAGTCTCAGGTCAAGGGAGCTGTCAAGCATCGGCAAAATTCGGTGGAAGAATATAGGTCGCATTCAATCCGAATCGAGCCTAAATCGATGCTGTTTGAAATGGCACGACAAAAGGAATTGAGAGTGAACAGCTATCACCATCAGGCCATCGAAAATGTGGCCAGAGCATTGAAGCCGGTGGCGACGGCCCCAGATGGGATAGTGGAAGCTGTGGAACTGTGCGACAATCGACAGTTCATGCTTGGGGTCCAATGGCATCCCGAGATTGGTTGGGAGAAGGATAAACTATCCCAGAAGATCTTTTCTCGCTTTGTTAGCGCTGCCACGAGCAGACGTCCCAAGTGAGAAACAGAAAATCTCTTCTTCATCGGCAGAAAACGTAGGTAATTTGTCTTATTCTGACTCACACCTTAAAGAAAGTCATTCCAAGATTTGTTGGCGAGCCCTATTCCTAAATGTTTTGACGCTTTGTGACCGTTGTAGATGCATTTGCTTTTGTACCCATTTCAAAACCTCAAGTTGAAATCAGAGGTTCTGCTTGCAAATATCTCAAGAAATACAACCATTAGACAAAGAAGACAAGCTGGCAATATTTTCTCTTTCAGCCGGCCATTTCATTAACGATGCTTATTCCAATTTTGTGGGCCCCCTCCTCCCTCTTCTGGTTGCTAAGTTGAAATTGACAATTACTCAGGCAGGATGGCTAGTCGCGATCTTGGTGATTTCCTCTTCCTTTACTCAACCGATCTACGGTTATATTTCCGATCGCTACCTAAAGAGACTATTTGCTGTTTTCAGCCCATTAATAACAGCTGTGTTCATGTCTTGCTTGGGGATTGCCCCCAATTATTGGAGTCTGGCGCTTATCCTAGTATGTGGTGGAGTAGGAATTGCATCTTTCCATCCTCAGAGTGCGGCTATGACGGCGCTTGCGAGCCGGCATCGCAAGGGTTTGGGAATGTCCATTTACGTGACATCCGGAACATTGGGTTATTCGTTAGGTCCAATCTTTATTACCTACGCAGTTGCTTACCTAGGCATGGAAAGATCCTACTTGATCATGATTCCGGGTTTGGTCGTTTTTGGATTCCTTTTCTATCTGGTGCCTGCGACTGATCATTCTTCGAAGGCTCAGAACATGACGAAATTGTGGGACTCCCTTAAGCCTGTTTGGTACCCTTTGACGATTCTTTATACTCTTGTTGTGATTCGTTCCGCGGTGCAAATGTGTTTTGTTAATTTTCTTCCGCTCTATCTTTCACATCGAGGCCTTCGTCCTCTTCTCGCGGGTAAAGTCACAACTTTGTTTCTTTTCTTTGGAGCTATTGGGGGGTTTAGTGGTGGAACACTGGCAGAAAGGTTTGGAGGGAAAAATGTTATCTCACTCTCAATGCTTTTCACTGCTCCGTTTATTCTGGCTTTCCTGTTAACTGAAGGGACAATCTCCTACACCCTTTTGGCGCTGGGAGGTGTCGCT
>JBGOVH010000325.1:0-4287 GCA_041478005.1 Terriglobia bacterium
CTTCTTCTGAAAAATCCATGGTGCTGGATTCCTTGTCCATTGCCCGAATGCTGGTGGATATCCATGTCTCGCGTGAAGAGCTTGTCAGGATTGCCAGCGGCCTGACTCCCGCCAAGATCAAAGAAGTGGTCAATCAGCTCAATGTTGTCGAGATGATGATAGCGCTGCAAAAAATGAGAGCTCGCAAAACGCCAGCCAATCAGGCCCATGTAACCAACAAGAAAGAAAACCCTGCCTTGCTGGCTGCTGACGCGGCCGAGGCTGTGGAAAGAGGGTTTTCAGAGCTGGAAACCACGGTAGGAGTCTCTCGCTATGCCCCGTTAAATGCGATGGCCCTTCTCATTGGCTCTCAAACTGGACGAGGGACGGCGTTGACCCAGTGTGCGGTGGAAGAAGCCCTCAGCCTTCATCTGGCCTTGCTGGGTCTGACGACTTATGCCGAGACACTTTCGGTTTACGGGACGGAGCAGGCCTTTCGCGACGGCGATGATACTCCCTGGTCGAAAGCCTTTCTGGCTTCGGCTTACGCCTCGCGGGGCATCAAGGTGCGCTTTACTTCCGGCAGCGGGTCCGAAGCCCTCATGGGACATTCTGAATCAAAGTCCATGATTTACCTGGAGACTCGCTGCTTGATGGCCATCAAGGGCGCAGGTTCACAGGGTGTTCAAAACGGCTCGATCAGTTGCATTGCCTTGCCCGTGTCTCTGCCAGGAGGCGTTCGCGGGGTCCTGGCAGAGAATTTGATTGCGACCCTTTTAGATTTGGAGCTGGCCTCCGGCAATGATGCCATGGCTTCTCATTCGGAAATCAGGAAATCGGCCAAGCTGATGCTACAGTTCCTGCCCGGGACAGATTTTATTTTCTCCGGATATAGCTCCATGCCGAGAGAGGACAATCTCTTCGGTGGAGGTAATTTTGATGCTGAAGACCTGGATGACTACAACGTATTGCAGCGCGATATGCAGATCGATGGCGGGCTTCGTCCTGTTGGCGAGAAAGAAGCGGTAGAAGTTCGCAGGCGAGCGGCCAGGGCGATCCAGGCTGTCTTCGAAGAATTGCAGCTTCCCCGGATTACCGATGAGGAGGTGGAAGCCGCAGTAGCAGCCCGAAGCAGCGCTGACATGCCTGGCC
The DNA here is from genome assembly GCA_041478005.1 of Terriglobia bacterium. Lineage (GTDB taxonomy): Bacteria > Acidobacteriota > Terriglobia > Versatilivoradales > Versatilivoraceae > JBGOVH01. The sequence continues at coordinate 1,132 of JBGOVH010000325.1, forward strand.
GTAATGTGGTGGCTGATCTAGAAGCCGCGGAAGATTTTCTGCGTCAGGGGAAGAACGGTCTGGATGTGATTAAGGCACTGGCCCGGCGAGGATTTGGTGAAATCGCGGAAAAAATCCTGGGAATCCAGAAACTGCGAATCTCGGGAGACTACTTACAAACTTCGGCCATAGTGCTGCCCGGGCCACGCGTCCTGAGCGCCATTAACGACCCCAATGACTATAGGGGACCGGGCAGTGGGTACCTGATTGAGCCTGAGCGTTGGCAGGAGATTTCTGCCATTCCTCAGGCGGAAAACCCCCGCAATATCGGATACCGGGATTCCCAAGGTCCAAGAACGCTTTTCCAGGAAACCGGAGATGCTGGGCAGAGCACGGATCCGAAGGAAATTGTCATCGCTTTGGGCCCAGCGTTTGGGTCCGCTCTGGACGCCACTCTGCTTGGACTTCCTCATAGCGCCGTGCTTCGCGCTTTGATCGAAGGAGTCGAAGCGGAGGGAATGAAGGCGCGTGTCGTTAAAGTTTATGCGACCTCTGATTGTGGCTTCGTTGGCCATGCCGGCGCTCGACTGAGCGGGTCAGGAATCAGCATTGGCATCCAGTCGAAGGGAACGACGGTGATTCATCGCCGAGACCTCGAACCCCTCAATAATCTGGAGTTATTTCCGCAAGCACCTAACCTCAATCTGGATTCGTATCGGGTGATTGGCCGTAATGCTGCAAAGTATGCCAAAGGGGAACCCGTGCTCCCTGTCCCGATCCAGATCGATAACGTGGCAAGACTGAAATACATCGTAAAAACAACGCTTCTGCATCATCGCGAAACTGAAGAGGTAATTAAGGACAAATTGCCACAGGAAATTCGAGTCAATTTTTGATAAAATTTAATCGTTAGGACGCAGATAAACGCTGATCGATGCGGCGCGAAGTGAAACTACTGAGATCTGAAAATTTCAGTGACTATGCTTTGTTCGCACCGTTTGTTCCCCTCACCCGACCTTTAGCCAGGCCACCCTCTCCCCTCCCTCTCCCCGTGGGAGAGGGGCTGGAGGTGAGGGAATTTGTCACTCAGTTATGCAGGGCTCAATAAGTGTCTCCGATTGGTTATGTTGTCTATATCCCCAGAGCAGGTGACAATCTGAATCATGGCCGACAACCCGTCTAAAATTGAAGATTATCCTCTGGCAGAAAAGGTCCCCGAGCAATTAAAGACACCCTCAGGTGTTTCTTTCACAGACATTAACCTCGAAGCGTTGATGGCTGGGAAGGTTCAAATGGAGGATTTGCGCATTGCCCCGGAATCTTTGGAACGACAGGCGCAAATTGCAGATTGTGCAGGCCGGAATCAATTGTCAGAAAACCTACGGCGAGCCGCTGAGTTGGCAAGCGTCCCTGAGGGAAAGATTATGGAAGTTTACGCTGCTCTTCGGCCGGGACGCGCTGAGAAGACGGACCTGCTTAGACTGGCGGCCGAGATGGAAGAAAAGTACCACGCCAGCCGATGTGCCAGGTTCATCAGGGAAGCTGCAGAAGCATACTTTGGTCAATAAACATTTGTGCAATACAACATCTTTGTAGGCAACGCCGACGTTGACGACGGCTCGAGACCACTGCTTGGCCAAATTGCTGACCACTTTGATCTCCCCATTAGGAATAAAGTGGGCCACACCCTCCAGGTCTCGGAGCACGGTTACTCGCAGGTTCATATCCTCGACCATTCCCGATACTCCCGCCGCGCGAATGACATCTCCTACTTTGAACTGGTTCTCCAACAAAATAAAAAATCCACTGATGAAATCACGAATCAGATTCTGTGCCCCGAAGCTGATTGCAAGTCCGGCCACTCCTACTCCTGCAATGAGAGGGGACGTGTCGATACCACAGACTTTCAAGATCATCAGGCCGGAAATAATCACAATGACTATTTTTGCGACTCCCTTGAAAATGCCGGCCAAAGTGATGGCGCGGAGTTCCCTCTCATGGGTTGTCAAAGGATCATCGTCTTTGATTAGCTCCAGAAGTCGGTCTGCCAGGCTGCGCACCAAACGAATCAGCAGGAAGCCGCCGATGAGAATAAAAATGATTTTGGCAGCCTCATTCCACTTGCCTTTGATCACGGTCAGCAGATTTTCGTAGTCGATGTAAGGCACACGGTCTCCCAGCAGAAAAAGTGTAAAACATTGAGCCAGCTCACACTAGAAATAACTTAAAGAAGGAGCAGGAAAAATCAAAAGGGATGATTTACTTCTTGTGACCCAAAAGAGACACAGGGTAATATGCCTCATCGCGTGTGCGTTGTTGCGAGCCTTTCTACAAACAAATCACTGTCCAGGAAGTAGAGCGAGCGTAGGCTGTAGATGGTGCTGAAATGAATTTGCAACCGATCAATGTTAACCCTGAGACATTTCTCCGCGATCATTTTGTCCTTCCACCCTTGCCCTCCATTGTCAACAAGGTATTTGCAGCCGTCAACTCCGGGAGTGCCGGAGTCAAGGAGGTTACAAGACTGATTAGCAGTGATCCAGCCATGGCCTCCCATATCTTGAAAGTGGTGAACTCTGCTTATTATTCCTTGCCGAGATCCATAGGCGAAGTGGGTTATGCCGTGGCGTATCTGGGTTTGGGAGAAATTTCCAGAATTGTTCTGACCTTATCCGTTGTTGGCAGCCTGAGTCCTGCCGGAAAGAAGGAGCAGGAGCGGTTCTGGCAACATTCTCATTTCACGGCCATTATTGCCAAGTTCCTTTTGAAGTGGATCAAGAATATAGATGCGATTGAAGAGGTATATGCAGCAGCGCTGTTGCATGATATTGGCAAGCTGGTTTATCAGCGTTTTTTCCCGCAGCATTATGGAGAGATGGTTCGGCATTGCGAAGCCAGCCAGGGATTCTTGATCGAGTCTGAGGACCACTTCAAGTTGCCTTCACATCAGCTTTTCGGCTCTCTGCTGTGCGAACATTGGCGTCTTCCCAAGCCAATCAAGAAGGCATGTGAATTCCATGAACTTCCCCAACTCATGGCGCTAACCGATCCTTCTCAAGCAAACGCATTCTCCCTTGCAATTACAGTTGCCAACCTTTTGGCCGTCTTATCGGCTGAACAGCTGAGAGACTCGCTGAAGGAGGAAATTGTTGGAGAAACAGGAGAGTTCTTCAATGC
>JBGOVH010000129.1:0-6772 GCA_041478005.1 Terriglobia bacterium
ATGCCAAAAAAATTCCTAAGTAAAAAATCTGCGCAGGAGTAATGCGCTAGTTGCCGAGGGTCACGAGCATGCGCGGCAGCGCCCACTCTAATTCGCGTGGGTGGCACTCGCGCTCCCCCTCCTCGCAGCCACTAGCAAAAATCAGTCGGCCTGATCAGGTCAAATCTTTCTCTTTTCTGAAAGTCCTTCTTTGATGTGATCGCCGCCTATCAAAAGCGGCAACCCGTCTCTTTACTGAAGGATCTCCATATTCTTCGCTCCGATTCCTAGCCCTTCAATTCCACCACCAAGACTTCGAAGGGCTTGTCGCTCAGATTTTCTTCTTTGTGTTTCGTCGGTCCACCCCAACTGACCTCTCCTGCCTTATGTTCCACTGACTCCACTTTTCCCTCTGCGGTAGTGACCCTGAAATTCTGATCTGTGAGGTAAGCCACAACGCGGCTAAGAACGTGCTCATGCATTGGCGCGGTTTCTTTGGCGCCGATCTGGACACGCAGCACGCGCACCTGGTCATTCTCAAATTCGACTTTGTAGTGCTTGGGGTCGACCTTGACCGGATCGAGCGAGCTCGTTCCCGCCTGGGCGGAACTTCCCGGTTTCTTGAGTTCCATCTCCACGATGGTTACAGGTTTGTCGCTTGTGATCTCGGCGATGTGCATTCCGCTGGCGGGGCTCCACTTCGCTTCGCCCGCCCTCCAGTCCAAGACCACTTTCTTGCCATCCTGGTAGTCGATGGTCTGTCGACCGGCCTGCAAGTAGATCATGACGCGGTTAACGGCGTGCTGGTGAAGGGGAGTCTTCTGGTGCGGTTCGACAGTAACGCTGAGGACTTTGACCTGGTCATTGTCGATGTTGGTACGGCTGGTCTGAGCGAGGGCAAAGACCACGAGGGCAAAGCAGATAAAGCAAAATGGGATTAATCTTTTCACTTGAACCTCCATAGATTTGGAATAGCCGCAGAGATTGCTTCATATCTTTTCTTTATATCAAGAACGGAAAAGAGTTGCATAGGTTTTTGCCGGCCTAATAAAAACGCACTAAGTGCTCGCTCCATAAATAACAGTCGCGCATTTTCGCCGGTCTGGACCGCCAGGGGGTGGAACGTGTGCACCGACGCGCTTTCAAACTTGCGCCGGAGCGCCCGCTCCACCCCGCCCGCTTGAAGCTGCGTTACTATGCTCATGAAACGGAGCACTAAGTAATGTTCGATTCAAAATCTGAAACCAACCACTGGCGTGGTTTGAGGATTGCAGCATCTGATGCGTGTGCATCATTTCAGTTTGCTCTTGAGAAGCAAAACAGCAAGGGGTACGCTCTCGTCTGGAAGGTTCGGTCCCGTCTGGCGTTGTATTCCAAGGCATGGAGGTTGGTCCTATTGCGGAGGAAATCGATCGTGAGAAAGGCAAGGCCGCCTCCTCGGGTGTCTTGGCCATGCCGATCATCCCCGAACCCATGAAGGTCCAGTACAAAGACATCCGACTCAAGGTGTTGCGGACGGGCGCAGGACGTTGAGGAGCAGGCAGCGTCGAGTAGGACCCTCCTATTGAACTCCACATTAACGGGAATAGTTATCACGCCGTCGAAAATTGAACAAAACGCTGGTTTAGGAGCCAGGCCATTTGAAAGTGCCGTCGCCTCGCGGATCTTTGGTGCGCGAGATGTCCAATCCCCAGCGAACGCGAGCGGGAGCGCGCGTTCCACCTTGGCAGCCAGACTGCTGAAAATCCGTGACCGGATTTATGAAACGGAGCACCAAGGACCTCCTTAATTCTCGTTCACTGGACGGTCTCCTCACGAACAGTAATCTGACGCAGAAACTCTCGATCCAGCGTGTACCCGAATCCCGGCTCATCGCGGATGACGATGGTGCCGCGCGCGGTTGTTTCCACAGCAGGAGTGATGATGTCGCGCCTCCAGTAACGCCGGCTAGCCGAGACATCGCCGGGCAGGGTGAAGTTCGGGAGGGTTGACAAGGCGATATTGTGCGCTCTGCCGATCCCCGCTTCCAACATCCCTCCACACCAAACGGGAATGCCAGCAGCCTGCGCCACGTCGTGGATCCGCTTCGCTTCTCTAAACCCGCCGACCCGGCCCAGTTTAATGTTGATCATGCCGCAGGCTCTCAGCCGGATTGCCTGCTCGGCGTGGTGGGCGGATCGGATGCACTCATCCAAACAGATCGGGGTGTCCAGTTTCGACTGTAACGCCGCGTGATCGATGATCTCGTCATGAGCCAGCGGTTGTTCGATCATCATCAGGTGGAACTGGTCGAGCGCCTTAAGATGATCGGCGTCGGCCAGAGTGTACGCAGAGTTGGCGTCGACCATTAAGGGAACAGTCGGGAAGTATTCGCGCAACAGCCGGACGACCTCGACGTCCCACCCCGGCTTGATTTTGATCTTGATCCGTTGGTAGCCGTTCTGAAGCTCCCTATCGATCTTCTCAATGAGTTGCTGGATCGAATCCTGAATGCCGATGGAAACACCGCAAGGAATTTCGCGCCGCGCGCCACCACCGATCTGCTGCCATAGAGGCTTCACGTTCAGGCGTGCTTCAAGATCCCAGACAGCTGTCTCCAAACCGCCCCGCGCCATAAAGTGTCCGCGAATATGATCATTGAGCGGGGCCACATCCTCTGCACCTTTGAGTTCCCGGTTCAAAACCCGCGGGATCGCATAGTCCCTGAGGATCAGCCAGGCTGAATTGGTCCATTCCTCATTGTAGAAAGGCTCCTCTCCCGCGGTAACTTCACCCCAGCCTGATCCGCCCTCTCCGACCGCCTCTACCAAAACCATCCGGCGTTCCGTGGTCCGGCCGAAACTAGTCTCGAAGAAGTGCACCAGCGGCATGCGGATCTCACGCAATATCACATGCTCCAGCTTCATTTGTAGCCCCCCAGGAGATAGGCTCCAAAGGTGTCAGCCTTTTCAAAGCCAACTACCGTCAGGCCATGATTGAAATGCTCAAGGAACTGGGCGCTGAGATCGGCCTGTATGGCTCAGGCACGATCCGGGTTTTCGCGTCGTGTCTTGGCAAGGACCGCAGGCGCTGCATGACGAGCGTTGCCAGACAGCTGGCAAGTGTGGCCGATGTGATTCACTACGTCTTCCAGTCTCACTGGAGTGTTGGGAGTTTCTCCGACCCTCCATCCGGGATCCAGCATCCAGGCATCAAACACCGCTCCGATCACCGCATCGCGCTGGATCAAGTAGCGAATCTGGTGACTGGCGAGCAGCTGGCCTTTGAAGACCTCCACAGCCTGCCAGAAACTTTCATCCACTAAGTGCGTGACATCCAGAACCATGCCCACCTCTTCCATGGCCCTGAGTAGATCCGGACCCCGAGGCGTCAGCCCACCTTCCGTCCCCCGCACCCCGAGGGGCCGTTAGAAGAACAGACTCGGTCATCAGTGTGGGCAAGGCGATGTTCTTCACCACGAAGAGCACAAAGACCACAAAACACCCCGGTAGAGACAGTCTTTTTATGCTCTTCGTGTCCTTCGTGGTTATTGGCATTTGTATGCGAGAATACTTCATTTCAGCATCTCCTGGCAGTCGGCGACTGGCTGCAGCAAATAAGCACCAACTCTTTTCCCCTGCCTGGACACTCTGAAGAAATCGGTTACCAGATAACCCGCAGCCAGCGCGGCGCAGAAAGTGTTTCGGGTCGCTTCCCGCCAGTCCACAGCCGCTTGATGACTTCGCTCCTGAACCGCTCGGATATTTTCGGGAATTTCAATCAGGCAAGACTGGCCGGGCGCGCAGCAATCGACGGAGGCTAGGACTTCAGGCGAATCACCCACCCCTGCTTGAATCAGCAGGCGGGGGGCGATCTGGTTGCTGGTGAGGTCCGCCAAAGCATGAGGATGTGAACTATCTTGATTGGCCCCCTCACCCGGCCTTCGGCCACCCTCTCCTCCAACGGGGGCGAGGGGGTAGACACTAAGATTACTTCTCCCCTCGTCACTCGGGGCGAGGCAGTTGACTCCAGTTCCTTCTTTCCGCCCTTCCCCATCGGGCGAGAGGGCCAGGGTGAGGGGGCCATCACACCCTCTCTCTGAAAGGCCCGCTCGCTCCTCTATTCGCTGTTTCACTCGATCGCTGTTCAACCACCAGCTCACCCAGAGACGATCGGTCTCAATCGCTCGCAACAGCGCAGAAGGTTCTTCGCCGTAATAGTTGATCTTGTATTGGTCAGCTACGACTCCAAGCTTTCTGAAGTTGAAGTGGGCGTTAAGGCTCTGCAGCGGATCGAAGGTCCAGGTAATACGATCAATTCCTTGAGAGAGAGCGAGCTCGCGCTGTGCCAGCTTGAGACGGTAACCGAGGTTCAGACCACGGTAGCTCGGCTTGACGGCGGCTAGATGCGAATGAATCGTCAACTGGCCCGCTTCGAGACCTACGAATCCATAAACAAATCCTACCAGGCTTTCCCTGTTCTCGGCCCTGTCGAAAGCTCCAATAACAGCGCCCCCTACATCTCTGACCGCGATCATTTCAGTGCACGGAACAACATCAAGGTCGCCGGACCCCCATACTTCCTTCTGGAGAAGTTCAGCTGCGCGAAACTCCGACAGATCCTCGACCTTTCTGATGTAGATCTTTAACTCTGCGGTTGGGTTCATTCGCTCCTTAGAGAATGGCTCTTGTGCCATTTCGCAATTCACCTCAACTCCCTCTGACGATCTCTGCAAGGGCCTTAAGCAAACGCTCAATCTCTTCCATCGTGTTGTAGTGAACCAGCCCAATGCGCACCATGCCTCCGCTCGATTCAACTCCCAGCCGTTCTGTCAAACCGAGTGCATAGTAGTTTCCGTCCCAGACGAAGATCCCGCGTTCGCCAAGCTTTCCCGCCAGCTCATTGGGATGATGCCCAGAGATTCGCACCGAAACGGTTGGAGTGCGCCATCGGAACCGTTCCGGCTGAGTGATTCCGTAAAAGGTGAGCCCCGGAATGGCCAGCAGTCCCGAAATCAGCCTTTCAGCCAGGCCGCGTTCATACAGTCTGATGGCTTCCATGGCCGCCAGTAATTGCCCGCGGCCCTGGGTAGCAGCGGGTGCGGCACGGTGACCCAATTCGGCCAGATAATCGATGGCCGCCACAACCCCAGCCAGTCCTTCGTGGTTTTGTGTTCCTGTTTCCCAACGATCGGGGAGATCATCCGAAGCTGGCCTCACTTTGTACGGGCGCAGCCTGAGGAGGTGGTCGCGCTTGCCATAGAGGGCGCCCAAATGGGGTCCAAAGAATTTGTAAGGAGAGCAGGCCAGGAAGTCACAATCCAGAGCGCGCACATCGATAGGAACGTGAGGAGCATAGTGAACCGCATCGATAAATGCCATGGCTCCCACGGCGTGAGCGAGCCTCACCACTTCAGCCACGTCGTTAATCGTACCCACCGCATTTGAAGCGTAACCAACGGCCACCAGCCTTGTCCGCGAATTGATTTGTGAAGCCAGGTGAACCCTATCCAGCGTACAGTCTGCGATATTGACATCGGCGAAGCGGATCACAACGCCCCTCTCCTCCAGGGCCTTCCACGGGGCAACATTCGCGTCATGGTCCAATCGAGTCACTACAACCTCGTCGCCTTGTTGTAGCTCCCTGCCAATGGCTCGGCTGAGGGCGAAGGTGAGGGTGGTCATGTTGGGACCAAACATCACCTCATCCGCATCACATCCCAGCAGAGCACCTAGGGCCGCATGCGCTCTTTCGATCATTTCGTCGCTGCGCCGGCTCGTCGCAAAGGCGCCATGAGTGTTGGCGTTGAAATGAATCAGATAGTCACTCATGGCATCAACTACCCTCCGAGGTACTTGAGTGCCGCCGGGTCCGTCCAGAAAAGCCGCTGGATGGTGACCCACTTCTTGTGGCAGGGCGGGGAACTGGGCTCTCACCCAGGTAAGGTCAAAATTGGGCATAAGGGTCTCTTGAAAATGCTCCATGAAGGGGTATTGCGTTAGTTATGGGAAATGGAACGCGCGCTCCGTCGCGTTCATCCAGCGTGCGCGGGGGAATATTCTCATCGCCTGATACCGCCGGCTCATTCTACCAGGAATAACGCAGGCCGAACCACATTACTCTGGGATCTTCTGCGTCGAAAAATCGGCCAAACGACAGCGGGTCATCGATGGGATTCTGTTGCAGACCCGCAAGATTGACTTTGTTAAAGGAATTGAACATTTCCCATCGGACCTGCAAGATATGCCCTTCCCAAGGCAGTCTAAAGGTCTTACCTAAACCTAAGTCAGTATTAATGTAATCGTCCCCACGCAAGATATTGCGTGGCCCAGTTTCACCCGGGGAAGTACGAAAGTTACCCCGCGGCGGCTTCGTTATCCGGAAAAAGGCTTGGCTCACCAGATTTGTTGTACTGAACCTTGGACTTAAAGGGGCCTTTGGGAACTGCATACGACTCATACCACCAACTCCAGGGGAAGATCAAGATTCCATTCAGGGTCCTTGGCAATCCAGTTCGATAGCGCACAATTCCGCTCACTTGCCAGCCGTCAATAACCTGGTCAAGCCAGCCTCGCATGTTGCTGCCGAAGGCTTTGCCGCGACCGCCGGGCAAATCGCATAATGTAAAGTGGGGTGAAAAAAAGGAAGTTAATAGAAATACTTTGTTCTTCTATTGAAATCATTTGCCAAATTTGCATTTGACAGCGAGCGCTCGTTTCCCTATATTGGGGCGGATTTCGAAGAGGCAGGCCGCATGACAGATAAGAGGCTTAGCTGATGAAACCTGACGCAACCAAATCCAGATACTGGGTTC
>JBGOVH010000489.1:0-3246 GCA_041478005.1 Terriglobia bacterium
CGAGGCTGCCGCTTTGGAGACTTCACAGTTAGACGCCTTTCTCAGTCTCTACGACGCGGGAACCAACAAGCGACTGGCTTTGGCGGACTTGTTAGACCAGGATGATCCCTTCAAGCAGCTTGTCAAAACTGGAAATGTTGTTGCTCAGCGCTTATCCTTTACGATACCCAAGAACGTGAAGGAAATTGTCTTGGCCGTAGAAGACCTGCTAGGCCGTGGTGGTCCCAATTATGGCTACCGCCTCGTGGCAATTTCCCAGTCCACAGATTTTTCACTCGAGATCAGCACACCCTTTCTCAATGTGCCGATCAATGGAACTGCCGCTTTCGAAGTTAATGTAAAGCGAAACGGTTATCGAGGACCAATCCGATTAACCATTCCAGACCTTCCTGAGGATATCGTCATGGGAGGAGGAAATATTCCGGCCGAGCCTGTCCCACTTTCTGCCCCTCGGTCAGGTTTTATCACCTTGACCGCCAAGCCTGGGGCAAAATTTCGTAGTTACCCGTTGGCGGTATGGGGAGAAGCGATTTCGTCGGAGGTCCCCATTCGCAGGCAGGCTACCGCTCCAGGAATGTTGACAGTGATTGCCGGAACCGGCCAGAAATCCTTCAAGGCGCCGTGGCTAGGATCGGAGCTGCAAGTTGCAGTTGCCAGATCCGTTCCGGTAAACCTTGAAGTCAGCACGCGTCATGCGCGAGTGCTGCCGGGCTCAGACCTGAGGCTCCTATGGAAACTCGCAAGGCCCGCCCAAATGACATCGCCTATGGAGGTGTTTGTGCGGGATTCGTATGTCCTGAAAGATTTGGATATTGTGCTAATACCACGACCCGCTGAGCCAGAGAGCCTCAACGAGGGCATGTTTCTCATTAACGTGGGATTGGCTTGCCCTCCCGTAACTCTGGATTTGGTATTGGATGGGATTCCCAAGGGCAGAGACGAAGAATCGATCATGGAAAGATTCGTCACAGCTCCGGTGGTCACGCTCGAGGTGGTTCCACTCTATCGGCTGCAGCTCATTTCCGAAAAAGTTCAAGTCAAGCCGGGGGAGAAAGTGAGTCTGATGGGTAACGTCGAACGGGAGCCCGGATTTGCTGGTACCATCACCGTGAGGGCCGAAGGTCTTCCGGAAAATGTGTCCTGTCCTGAAATTGTCATTGTGCAGGACCAAACAAGTTTTCAATTAGAATTCGAAGCCAGCCAGCAGACCAAGACCGGAGAGTACGCGTTCATTTTGAGCTCATCGGCAAAGGTTCCGGAAAGAAAGGGGAAGCAGGATTACATTATTCCAGATATGAAAGCACGCTTGATTGTATCCTTCGCAGATTTTCATGAAGCTTCGAAAGCAAGCGCTAATTGATTGGATTGAGCAACGCACAGGTCTGGAAAGTGCCGTCAAGGATTTTCTTTACGAGTCGATCCCTGCTTCAAGTGGCTGGCGCCAGGTCTTTGGCAGCGTTGCTGTTTTTCTCTTCCTCGTCCAAGCCTTCAGTGGATTGCTGTTAGCCTTTAATTATGCGCCCACACCAGGAGAGGCTTATAACAGCTTGAAATACATCATTTCAGAGCTCACTGGAGGACGTTTGATCCACGGACTTCATCACTGGGGTTCCAGCATGATGATTGTCGTTGTTGTTGCGCACATGACTCAGGTCTTTGTCTACGGCGCCTATAAGAAGCCTCGCGAAGCAACTTGGGTGGTTGGTGTTGTGCTTCTGCTTCTCACACTTGCCTACGGGCTGACGGGGTATCTGCTGCCATGGGATAACCGAGCCTATTGGGGCACGGTGGTCACCACCCAGATAGCGAGCAAAGTCCCGCTGGTGGGACCTTATTTGCTCCGCCTGCTGGGGAGTGACGGGAGCATCGGGGTCGTCACCTTCGCCCGTTTCTTTGCTATGCACGTATTGCTTTTGCCCCCCATAACCACTTTTTTAATCGCCTTTCACATTTATCTTGTGCGTAAGCACGGGGTCGCTCCGTCGCCTAGCGACAAGGGACTGACTAAGAAGTTTTTTCCAGAGCAAGTCTTTAAAGACACAGTCGCTATTTTCGTTGCCTTTGCGGTTTTGTTCATGATGGCAGTAATCATAAAAGTCCCATTGGGCAGGTTGGCTGATCCGACGGATACTTCCTATATCCCTCGACCTGACTGGTACTTTCTCTTTCTCTTTCAGGCTCTCAAATTATTCGAAGGGCGCCTGGAAATCGTGGGCAGCGTGATATTGCCGATGGGGGCTGTCATTACCCTCTTCCTAGTGCCTTTCTTTGATCGGGGGGAGGTGACGAGATTAGCCAAGAGGACAGCTGCCATCGGAGCGGTTAGTCTGGCTGCCATTGGCTGGACTGGGTTAACTGTGACCGCTATCGTCACTACGCCAAAAGTCCCAGTTCCGGCTGAAACTGGGGAGGAGAAAGTACTGCAGGATTGGCAGCAGCTGTCGCCTGTGGAAATGGTGGGGATAGGTTATTACCGTGGAGAACAATGCTCGAGCTGTCATAATCTAACTGAAGGAACTCCTAAGGTAGGACCTGCTCTCGCATCCATCACCGTCCACAGGTCACCAGACTGGATGATCTCACATTTCAAGAACCCCTCCAGACTTGTTCCCGGGACTTCGATGCCCCCTATTCATCTTAGCGACGACCAACTGACAGCTCTGGCTGCGTTCCTGCTTAGAGTCTCCCCGAAGAACGCTCACGCACTTGAATTCGCTCCTAATGACGTTGTCCAGGGAGCGATGATTTATCAGGCGAACCAGTGCGGAACTTGTCATACAGCAAACGGGGAAGGGATGAAAGTGGGACCTGCTCTGAATGGATTGTCTAAAGGAAAAAGTCGAGAATGGGTAGAAATCCAAATTCGTAATCCTCAAGCTCATTCACCAGAGACTGTCATGCCCGGGTATAATTTGCCTCCAGCAGAGATGGACCGGCTGATTTCTTATCTGTTCTCTTTGCCTTACATCAAGCCGTTTTCCATTGCGCAAACTTTGGGGAAGGCACGAATGTGAATTTGCTTCTTGCGTCTGTAGTAATCCAATTTGGAAGTAATGCCTCAATTACAGGGGGAACCGAATTGGCATGGGTAGCCACGATTGACGCGCTTTCTGCGGCTATCGTGGGAGGGGCTGAAACCTGTGATTAAGAAGAGGAACTTATCATGAAAATTCAACTGATATTGCGCATCTCGATAGCTAGTTTCTTTCTAGCTTCTTTCAATCAGACCTCGGTTGCACAGGACCC
>JBGOVH010000258.1:0-4916 GCA_041478005.1 Terriglobia bacterium
AAACGCTTGCCAGACTTGGAGTGGTGGTCGATATCCAGCCTGCCTGGCTTTACCTCGATACCCGAACGCTTGCCGGGCAATTTGGATACGACCGACTTCGCTATTTCCAACCCTTGAGGAGCATCTTCGAGGCGGGCGGCATTGCGGGTGGCGGCTCTGATCATATGCAAAAGATTGGTTCCTTACGGTCTGTTAATCCGTACAATCCGTTCCTTGGTATGTGGATTACCCTGAGCCGAAAGGGAAAAGGTTACGCAGGTGTGCTCCATCCAGAAGAAGCCCTGAACCGGGAGCAGGCTATTCGGTTTTATACCATCAATAATGCCTACATCTTGTCTCAAGAGGATCGGACCGGGTCTCTCGAAGGAGGGAAGCTGGCCGATTTCATTGTTCTTGACCGAGACATCCTGTCCTGCCCAATCGATGACATCAAAGAGACCCAAGTGTTGAAGACTTATTGGGGAGGGAAGTTGGTTTACGCAAAGAAATAAGGATGAAGCGAGTCACTGCGTCGTTGTTGGGTAATGTCTCAGAAGGTGTGAAAAAATTCGAAATTCCGGGGAAACGCCGCGTGAGGGCACGCAGCCTACAATCATTCCAAAGGTTTTGCGAACACATTGTAGGCCGGGTCCCCTGACCCGGCGCATTTTTTCACATTTTCTCAGTTGCGGGGGAAATCTTTGGTCGCCACGACAAACGCGCTGGTTGCGTCTGTCGTGGACAGGTGTGCCGGTGAGCAAATCCCACGATAGCCGCAGAAAGCGCTCCTATCGTGACTACCCATTCGATTCCCCCTGCAACTGAGACATTAAGTAGTTGGAGTTTCAACACCATATTGTGACCGTACTTTGTGCGCATATATCATGAAAAATGATTACTCCTTTTCCCGACGCGCTTTCGTCAAGACTGCTGCAACCACGGTCTCAACCCTTGCATTATCTGGCCGGACTCTATCGCGCCCAGCGACCACTACTGACAAGAAACCAACCAGGTTTCAGATTGCCTGCATGACACTGCCCTATTCCCAGTTCCCACTGCAGCGCGCACTTCAGGGGATTGCCGAGAGCGGATTTAAGTATGTGGCCTGGGGAACTAAGCATCAGGACAGTGCTGGCCGCCAGGTTTCGGTGGTCGATGTCGATGCGAAGACTTCTGAAGCCAAGAAGCTGGCAGATCGTTGCCACGATTTGGGTTTGACTCCGATCCTGATGTTTTCCACGATCTATGTTGAAGCGGAGGGATCAGTGGATGCCCACAAAAAGCGCATTGCCCAGGCAGCTGCGGCCGGGATCCCACAGGTCCTGACATTTGGGCACACGGAAGGGGGTAAGAGGGAAGTGTGGATTCGAAACCTCAAAGAGCTGGGTCCATTTGCTCGCTCGGCGGGAGTCACCATCGTTATTAAGCAGCATGGCGGTGAGACGGGAACAGGCGAGACGTGTGCCAAAATCGTTCGTGAGGTGGCCGACGACGGTGTGTGGATGAATTACGATGCCGGCAATGTGATGGATTACCTGGATGTGAATCCCATCCCCGACATCCGCAAATGTGTCAGTGAGATTCGAAGTTTCTGCATCAAAGACCATCGTAACTTTCCCAAGGATGAAGACTGCGGGCCTGGATTCGGCGAAATCGACCACTATCAATTATTAGCGCCGGTGGCATACACGGGTCTGTCCATGCCCTTGGCGTGTGAGAATATTTTTGCACCTGTAATTCCCCGTCCTGATAAGCCTGAGGGAGTCGATCGTCTGGCCAAACGCGCCCGCGAGTTTTTAGAAACGGTTATCGCGGGAATACAGGCAGGATAAGCGGAAAGAAGGGGGAAAGGGTCAAGGCAAAGGCATCTCATCATTCCAACATTCCATCAATCCTCCACAATGCTATGAATACTCGAAATCTCGCTTTCCTTGGCGGGACGGCCATTACGCCGTTTGAAGAAATTGCCGATGCGGCAGTGGCTCTGACGGGAGGCCAGATTGCGTTTGTTGGTCCGCGACGACTCTATAGGATGGACGAAGGGGGAGAGACTGTCGATATCACGGGAAAATTCATCGCTCCCGGGTTCATCGACATCCACATCCACGGTGGCGCTGGCAGTGACTTTATGGATGCCACGCTTCAGGATTTTGAAACGATCTGCCGTTTCCATGCCAGGGGTGGAACAACTTCACTGCTCGCTACCACGGCCACGGCGCCTCTGCACGAAATCCTCGCTGTGCTTAGGTTAGTGCATGAAGTGCAAAAACGACCTGTAACGGGCGCACGGATTTTGGGCGCGCACATCGAGGGACCCTATCTTTCCATGGCTCGACGGGGTTGCCATTTAAAGGAATTTGTTCGAAATCCTGAAAAAGCTGAATGGGAACAGCTTTTGGAATATGAAAAGGAGATCAGACACATCACGATAGCTCCGGAGATTCCAGGCGCTCTTGAATTGATAAAGGATTGGTCACTTCGGGGAATCAGCGTTTCAGGCGGGCATACCGATTCCACCTACAGCCAGATGATGAGAGCTGTAGATCAAGGGATGGTTCACGCCACACACATGTATTGTGCAATGTCGACAGTGTCCCGTCCACACCCACCTCACCGAGAAGGGGGTTGTGTGGAGACCGTTCTGGAGCGAGCTGAAATCACTACGGAGCTTATTGCCGATGGCCGGCATTTGCCGCCCGAGCTGCTGCGACTGACAGTTCGGGCCAAGGGGGTTGATAACGTTTGCTTAGTGACGGATGCCATGAGAGGCGCCGGGATGCCTGACGGGTCTTATACATTTGGTCCCAAGCACGGGCAAGAGACCTGCGTCAAGAACGGTGAAGCTCTTATGCTGGACCTGAGCAGCTTTGCTAGCAGCGTGGTGACAATGGATGTGATGGTCCGCAATGCTCTCAACCTAATGGGGCTGAGCCGCTGTGAAGCCATTGCCATGGCGACTCGCAATCCTGCCCGGTTTCTAAAGCTGGCCGATCGAAAAGGCAGCCTGGAAGTGGGAAAGGATGCGGATTGCGTGGTTCTCGATGAGCAGTTCAATGTGGTGGAGACGGTAGTGGGAGGGATTCGGTTAAATGAAATGCCACCTGAAGGCACGGCCCACGCTATGTCCTGAAAGCCTTACGTGAATCAACGCGAATCGGAACGGTTGAATAGAATGCCCACGCCTCGCAGAAAGCGCTCAGGGTGGCTACCCATGCGAGTCACCCGCTGTAACTAACGCATTACTCCGAGAGGCTGTTTTTGACTGGTCCAACCTGGTCATCCTGTCTATCCTGTTATTTTTCTCCAAAGCGAATTTGCCTGAATTGAGTTCGTTTTCTTGCTGTCACGGATTTTCTGGATTCGTGTTGATTCGCGTGGATTGGCAAACTGTTTCTCCCCTCACACCGTCTTCGGCGCGGCAAAATTTTGTGCCAATACCATGGCGATAGCGCCCATGAGGCATGGCCTGACGTGCAGGGTGGAGGGGAAGATCTGGGTGGGTTTCAAAAAAAGTGGAGACACTCGCTTTGCACAGGAATCCAGAATAAGCTGTTCGACCAGGGGCCAGGCCTCAGCAATCTTGCCGCCGATCACGATGGCTTCGGGGTTCAGTCCATAAATGATGGGCGCCAGCCCCATGCCAAGGTATTGGGCCGTTTCCTTCAGGGATTCAAGGGCTTGTGGATGGCCGTCCCTGGCTAGTTCGACAATTAAGTTCATGTCGATTTTATGATGTTTGGATAGGCCGGAACTGCCGCGCGACTTGGTTTTTCTGACGAATCGATCAATCGTGGCCAGATCCGAAGCGAACACTTCCAGGCAACCGAAACTGCCACACGAGCATTTGGGGCCGTTAGGGTCTAAGCAGATATGGCCGAATTCGCCGGCGCCGCGAAATCCTCTGTAGAGCTGGCCGTTAACGATCACTCCAGTCCCTACACCTTCGTTAACGTCCACAAATACAACATCTCGAAATCCGGAAAGATGGGTTGTGCCAAACCAGATTTCACCCAAAGCGGACAAGCGGGCGCCATTCTCGAAGTACATGGGAACACTTTGGCCAATCTTTGATTTGAGCATCTTTCCGACTTCGATGTTTTCTCCCCAACCCAGATTCTCGCCTTCCAGGATGGTTCCTTCTTCGGAATCTATTAGTCCGATCAAACTGACACCAATTCCCCCTAGCTCGTTATAAGGGTTAGCCAACCGCATCAAAGATCGAATTTCGTCGGCCACTGTGCCAAGAGACTGAGTGGGGTTTTTGGTGTTCGGTATTTTCTTAAGATGCTGAAGATGACCATTCAGATCGCTGAGAGCCAACTGAGTTTCAAGAGCGCCGATATCGACTCCGATGGCGCAACTTTTCGTAGGATTAATATGCAAAAATCGAGGCTTGCGTCCTCCCGAGGGTGTGGAAGATCCAACTCCTGACTCGTACACGAGCCCCTGGCGAAGAAACCTTTTAATGATCCGTGAAACGGTACCTTCTTCCAGCCCAGTAATCTCCGCGATGGAGACACGGGGAATCGGTTGCCGCTCGCGAATGATGTTCAGCACGATGATTTCATTGATATCGCGTAAAATCTTGTGATTTGCGGTCTTGAAATCTTTAAGATCTATTTTCTTCACGAGCGTAATCGAATTGGGAAGAAGCGTTGAGATTTAGCCTTTGACGATCCACCACAGCTAGAGTATAAGGGCAGTTGCTTGAAGATTACAAGAAACCTATGAGCATGATCAAGAGAAACGTGGAGCAGAATGCCGTTAGCCGCCTTTGGCGTAACGCATCATTGCAGTGGGACACACGAAATGCCCCTTAGACGCGCGATCAGGAGGTATCTTTCAATCATGAATACTACCACGATAAGTCTGTTGGCTCTACTTTTCGCCTTCCCGCTTGTCGCTCAGGCCGCGGAAGATGTGAATTTTCTCACTGA
>JBGOVH010000348.1:0-4130 GCA_041478005.1 Terriglobia bacterium
AAGCTCCAGGCGTGGCTGCAGGGTAATTTGTCTATGGTAAGTTGGGGTACTTGAATACTTAATAATCCATTTTCAAAGCGCCACGAAATGTCATCCATCAAGCCCAACATGGATATTCTCTTGATTTCTTTCACGCCATCCGGTTCAAATTCTATGGTTGCTCCCGGCCAGCCCACACAAATTACAAAAATCTGGTTGTCTTTTTGAGTAAAACAAATCATATTTGTTTTCGCAGGTTTAATCTCTGTGCCATCAAACTTGAAGTCTTCGTTGGACACCTGGAAGTTGGTGTCGCCTTCTTCATTTGGCCTGATCCATTTTTTAGTTCCGTAAATGGCTTCTCCATTTACGGCAAGCCAAGCTCCAATATCCAGTAAACGCTCCTGCATGATCACAGGGATTCTTCCATCTGCTGTTGGACCTATGTCAAGCGCAAGATTGCCCCCTTTACTGACGATCTCGATCAGGGTGGCAATTAGTTCTGCAGATGACGCATAGACATCAATATTTTCTCTTCTGTTATAACCATAGGAAGTTCCCATTCCCCGGCTCTCCTCCCAGGGCTTTGTGCTTCCTTCCAACATGAGGCCGAAACCGTATTCGGTCGTGTAATAATCGCCTATTTTGCCCCTGCCATATTTTTCATCCGTCCAGAATCCACAGCGATCGTTAAGGACAACTGTATCCTTGACCGGCGACTCGTTATAAAGCCAGGCGATCATCTCGGCCGTTGACCATTTTTCGGGCGAAATGGTATCCCCATCGGCAAAGATGAGATCGGGTTTGTACAAATTAACCATTTCCTTGAATTGTGGGTGCATGTGCTCGCGCGCAAAACGTTCCGGTTCTTTGCAGTAGAAAAAGTCATCTGTATAATCACCGCAAAGTGGGTGGAACCATTCGTGAAGAGAAAAATACAGTCCGGTAAACAGACCGTGCGCACGCATGGCGTCACAAAACGGTCCGATCAGATCGCGTTTAGGACCCATACTTCCGGCATGCCATGTATTTGTTTTTCCATTGGTAGCATAGCTGCTTGGCCAGAGGCAGAAACCATCATGGTACTTGGCGGTCAGGAAGACATATTTCGCACCGGATTTTTGAATTAATTCGGCCCACTGATTCGGGTCATAAAGTTCCGCCTTGAATTGGTTTGCAAAATCATCATAGACCACGTTTTCCCCAAAATTGGCTTTTATAAAAGGGTCATTCATCCAACCCCTGCCCGGATGACCGATCCATTCGGCATAACCACTATCAGGTTTATAGGCGGGCACGGAAAAGGCACCCCACGAAATGAAAATTCCGAACTTGGCGCTGGCAAACCATTCCGGACAAGGACGGGTATTTAGAGACTCCCAATTCGATTCGTATTTCTTACCGCTCTTGTCCTGGTTGGATTTCATAGATCAGACTCCTTGAAAAAGTAAATTAAACAATGTTTTCAATCCGAATCCGTTTTCGGGGCTGCACTCGATTGCTGACTTTTTGCTCCTGAGTTAACGAGCGAGATGGCGGCTAAAAAACTCTGGTAGTCCAACTTTGGTTTCGCCAGGTAGGCCGTCATTTCTCCGAATAAAACTTGTGCCTCTGTGGCTGGGAGCCATGAGCAAAGGACAAGCGGGATCTGGCTGGTCCCGGCGTTGCTACGCAAAGCCCAGATAACTTCCTCGCCCTGGATTGTTCCGGGCAATTCGTTATCTACAATGATGAAATCGGGCTTCACCTGTTGGGCTATTTCCAGCAATGCTTGCCCGGAGTTGGCGCGCATAGTTTGCATGCCGCTTTGCTCTGCAAAACGTTCCAGCAGATGAGCGATGAAGTGGTCGGCTACTCCAATAACACATTTCTCAGGCATGGTGGTCGGGTCTTCGTTGCAGGATGGTGGCGAAAAATACTCTGAGTTTCTAGGCAAAAGTTTATCCTTTGTCACGGCCCCTGAGTCGCACAAATGGCAGGATGATTCGCATAATTGGAGGTTTTGTCGCCGTAACCAAAATAATCGATGGTTCTGTCTGACGCAAAAGAAATCGGCTGAAGCGTCGTGCTGCTCCAACCGATTTCTTTTGTTCTGTTGCCTGCCGAGAGGAGGCAAGGGTGGAATAGGAATTCCAAAGGGTTTCAGGCTACATCCGGCCTCTGACCATGTTGATAGGCGCTTGGTGAGATACCCACTTCCTGTCGGAAGACCCGCCCAAAGTAACTGATGTCCGTGAAGCCGATGGCCAAGGCTACTTCGGTTATGCTCCTGGTGCTTTTTTCCAGCAGTCCTTTCGCTTGCCTTACCCGGTATCGATTGAGATAGCTCATCGGGGCTACCTTAAGCTCTCGCTGGAAACAGTGTGTAAGGTAACGCTCATTAACTGCCACGTGGTGAGCCAAGACTGAGCGCGTAATCTGTTCTGCGTAGTGACGATGAATGTAGGCCATAGCCTGGCGCACGAGGCGCTGGGTTTCGCTGCCCAGGCGCTTGCTCCGCGCCAAGGTTGCCTCCACTTGTGCCAGTACTTCTGACGAGCTAAATATTCCTTTCCCAAGCACGGCAACTACCCCTTGTTGCAAGCGCGCCATCTCAGTTTCGGTCAAGGATTGGGCGGTGAGAACAATCACCGGTACGTCCCTGGTGATCTCGCGTCTGCGCATTGCTTCCAGCACCTTAAACCCATCCACTTCCGGCATCATTAAATCCAAAAGCACCAAAGCAGGCCGGGTATGTTCCATCACTTCCAGCGCTTCGCGTCCGTTGCGGGCTGGTATGACACGGCTCCCAGGCAGGCGAGCTTGCACCATGCGCATGTGCAGGTTAAGGAGCTGGGGATCATCTTCTACAACCAGAATGGTTTGGGCAGCTGGGGATTTCTGGCGGGTGAGGTCATACTGCTCAATGGCATGTGCCAGCTCGGCACTTCCCAATGGTTTGGCGAGATAGTTCAATTCCAATACGGAGCCGCTCTCTCGCTCTTCGGGAAGGGAGTAAAACACCACCGGGACATCCTGGGTTGCCGGGTTTTCTTTCAACATTCGCATTATCTTCCAGCCCTGTCGCGCCGCCGCGTCAAGGTCTAACACCACGGTCCCTGGAGGCGCAACCACGATTTGCAGCAGCCAGTCTGCATGTTTGTCCAATGCCAGTTCTTCCACGACAAATCCGCGTTGCGTCAAGTGGTTTTGCAAAGCTTGGCCACCGCCCGCGTGTTCAGTTATCAACACGACGGTTTGCGACTGCTTTCCCGCTCGCATTTCATTGGGGCTTACGCCTTCCAGGGTGGGCAGCGTGAAGTAAAAGGTCGAGCCGCTGTTATCTTCACCGGACGAACGCACACCAATTTGTCCGCCATGCAACTCCACCAAACGTCGGCTGATTGCTAACCCCAACCCCATCCCGCCATAGCCTCGCTGCGCCGTACGCTCCGACTGCCGGAACTCGTCAAAGATGGCTTCCTGTTCATCGACCGGAATGCCGATGCCGGTATCGCTTACCAGCACAGTCAGTTCCTTTTCTCCAACCGTGATCTTCAGTGCCACCTCGCCTTGCTCGGTAAACTTGACGGCGTTGCTTACCAGGTTCAAAATCACCTGTTGCAGGCGCATGCGATCGCCCCACACAACTGGCAACGCCGCAGGAATGTCGGTGCGCCACATTACCCCGCGTTCCTGCGCCATCAATTCCCCGAGTAGGATCGTGTCTTCCATGACTTCTTTGAAATTCAACAGTCTACAGGCCAACTCTAACTCGCCAGACTGACTGCTGGCCAGATCGAGCACATCGCCAATCAGATGGAACAGGTGATGGGCGCTGACCCGGATATGCTCGATGTCGCGGTAGATTTTCGGCGGCAAAGCGTTTCCCAGTTCTTCTTGCTGGATCATCTTTGCGGTTCCGACGATCAGACTCAAGGGTGTGCGCAGTTCATGACTCACGGTGGAGAGGAACCGTCCTTTGAGTCGATTGGCTTCTTCGGCCGCTTGCCGGGCATGCACTGCTTCTTGATAGAGTTCTGCATTGTGAGTGGTCAAGAGAGCGCCTTTTAGCGTGCTGCGAATCTGCTGAGCCAATACGTCATACACAATCTCCTCATCCGGCCCGGCCTCGAATAGCACAAAACCGATCTGCTCCTGCCGAAAATATA